>JAUHYB010000006.1 GCA_030426745.1 bacterium | reverse complement strand
CGCTGCGCGCCTTCCTGCGCGCGTGCCCGAAGCCCGTCATCGCCACCATCCACGGCCCCGAGGCCTTCGGGACCTTCCAGGGCTCGCGGGACGAGCGCCTGGGCCTCTTGCGCGACGCGGCGCGCTGCGGCGCGGGCTTCGTCGACGTCGACCGCGACAGCTCCGTCGAGCTCGGCGAGGTCGAGGGCCGCTGCTCGCGGATCGTCTCGCACCACGCGCTCGACGGCACGCCCGACGACCTCGCGGCGCTCGAGGAGGACGTCCGGCAGTACTGCTACGAGAACGACCTCGTCAAGCTCGTCACCCACGCGCACCGCGCGGAGGACGGCGTGCGCATGTTGCGCCACCTGCGCGACGCGAAGGGCCTGATCGGCTTCTGCTCCGGCGAGGCCGGCGCGTTCACGCGCGTGCTCGCGCCGATCTTCGGATCGCCGTTCACCTTCGCGGCGCCGATGGAGCTGCCCGGCGAGCCGCCCGCGCCGCTCACCGCGCCCGGCCAGCTGCGCTTGAACGACCTGCTCGCCGCGTGGCCGCCCGGCGGGCCCGGGCCCGGCACCGCGGTCTTCGGCGTGCTCGGCAACCCGGCGCGCCACTCGTGGTCGCCGCAGCTGCTCGGCATGTCGATGAAGGGCGCGCGCCTCGACGCCGTCTACCTCGCGATCGAGCCCGACGACGTGCAGGCCTTCCTGGCGCTCGCCGACGACGAGAACTTCCGCGGCTTCTCCGTCACCGCGCCGTTCAAGGAGCGCGCGATGGAGCTCGTCGCGCACCTCGACGAGGACAGCCGCGAGATCGGCGCGCTGAACACGCTCGTGCGCGAGGGCGCCGGCTGGCGCGGCCGCAACACCGACGTGCCCGCGGTGCGCGAGGCGGTCGAGCACGCGCTGTCGATGCACGGCCGCGTCGACGGCAAGCCGCGCCACCTGGGCGACGCGCGCGTGCTGGTCCTGGGCGCGGGCGGCGCGGCGCGGGCGGCGCTGCGCGCGACGCGCGGCGCCGTCGATCGCGCGGTCGCGGCGCGGCGCCCCGAGCGCGCGCGAGCGGTCGCCGCGGACCTCGGCGTGCGCGCCGTCGACTGGGACGCGGTCGGCGCGGAACCCTACGACGTCCTGATCCACTGCACGCCCGCCGGGTCGCACGCGGAGCCCGGCGCGCTCGTGATCCCCGCCGACGCGATCCGCCCCGGCACGCTCGTGTTCGACGCGGTCTACCGCCCGGTGCGCACGCCGCTGCTGATGGCCGCGCGGGAGAAGGAGTGCACGCTCGTCCCCGGCGGCGAGTGGTTCGTGCGCCAGGCCGCGGCGCAGTTCCATCACTTCACCGGCGCGGAGCCCGACCAGGCGCTCCTGCGCTCGACCTTCGCCGGGCTCGTCGAAGAGGCGGGCGCCGGAGCGTCCGCGTGACCGGAGCCGCCGCGTGAACGGCGCGCGATGCCTGGCGCTGGTCGGGCCGCGGTGCGCCGGCAAGTCGACGCTGGCGCGCGTCGCGGCGGCGCGCTTCGGCCTGCCCGCGCTGGACCTCGACGAGCTCCTGCTCGCGGAGCGCGCGTTCGACGAGGCGGCGACCGGCGCCGACTCGGCCGGCGCGCTGCTGGCCGCGGTGGGGGAACCCGCCTTCCGCGCGCGCGAGTCCGCCGCCCTCGCGCGCCTCGTCGACGCGGCGTCGCCCTGCGTGCTGGCCACCGGCGGCGGCGCGGTCGTCGCCCCGGCGAACCGCGCGCTGCTGCGCGAGCGCTTCCTGGTCGCCTTCCTCGACGCGCCGGCCGCCGTCCTCGCCGCCCGGCTGCGCGCCGACCCGGCGCCGCGGCCGTCCTTGACCGGCGCGGATCCGGCGGAGGAGCTGGAGCGCGTGCTCGCCGAACGCCGATCCTCCTACGAGGAGGTCGCCGACCTCACGCTCGACGCGGCCGCGTCCCCCCCGGCCCTGGCGGCCGCGCTGCTCGCCGCCGTGCGCCAACGGGACGACGGTTCGTTCGTACGCGCCGATCCGTCGACGGCCTGAGGTCGTCGACGCATCGTTCGGGGGCGCCTTCCGGGAGAGACGTGGCGGGCGAGACGCGGCGGGCGAGACGCGGCGGGGCGGTCCGAATCGCGGGCTCGTGCGGGAAGCGCGCGAGGCGCGGAGCTAGGATCGGTCCGGCGGCGGCCGGAACGGGGCTCCGGCGACGGTCGGAACGGGACGGCGGAACGGAACACGGCGCGAGGCGGCCGAAGGCGAAGAGGAACGAAGCGGAGCGATGCGGCGCGAGACGACAGGGGAGCGGGACGAGCGCGCGCGCCGCGCCGGGCTGCCGTTCCCGTCGGAGTCGCGGACGGCGTCGACGTCACTCTCGATGTCACCGTCGACGCCGCGCGCCTGCGTCGCGTTGCTCGCGTTCGCGCTCGCGTTCTCGCCGCGCGTCGACGCGTCCGCGAGCGCGACCACCGCGACGACGACCTCCGCGACGACCACCTCCGCGACGACGACCTCCGCGACGCTCGCGCAGTCCCCCGACCCCGGCGCGCGCGCCGCCGCGCCGACGACCCCCGCCTTCCGCCGCCTCGCGCGCCTGCGCGGCGCGGAGTACGCCTCGGCGCTCGACGCGATCGCCGTGGACACGCCCGGCGACGCGCTGCACGCCGTGGTGCTGCGCGCCGGCCGCTCCGCGCCGCCGACGGTCACCGCGTCGCGCCGCGCCGAGCGCGAGGCGCAACAGGCCGACGCGCTCGCCTGGCTGCGCGAACGCCTGCAAGGCCCCGAGCGCGAGAGCTGGGTCGCGCACCTGCGCGCGCTGCTGCGCCGCCCGTCGGCCGGGTCGTTCGGCAACGCGCGCAACCGCGAGGAGTTGTGGAGCGCGACGGCGCGCGCGATCGGCGCGCTGGGCCTGGACGAGCTCGCGGACGAGCTGGCGCTGTCGCTCGACGACGACCGCGCGTCCCGCGGCGTCGCGTCGCGCGCCGCGCTCTTCGACCTGCACCTCGTGTGGTACGCCGACCACCGCGCCTTCCTGGAGCGGCGCGCGGCCGGCGCGGCGATGTGCGACGACCCGCGCTTCTACACGGAGCTGCGCGCGCAGGTCGAGCTGTCGCGCAGCCGCCTGGGCGAGATCCTGCGCCTGGACCCCGAGCGCGCCTTCGTCGCGCTGTCCGACGACGACCCGCTGGTGCGCGCGGACGCGGCGCGCGCGCTGGGTCGCGGCGTGGCGGACGGGCGCGTCGACCGCGAGACGACCTTCGAGCGGTTGATCGACGCGGCGCGCGAGGAGTGCGACGCCGGCGCTTTCCACGCGGCGCTCGACACGCTGGTGTCGATGCAGGCCGGCGCGCCGGCGGACGCGGTGGAGGTCGGGCGCCTGCGCGTGCTCGTCAGCGAGCGCATCCTCGACGACGTCCCCGCGCTGCAAGCCAGCATCTCGCAGGCCTGCGCGCGCCTGCCCGTCGCGTTCAGCGTCGAGAGCAAGGGCGCGCGCGTCGACCGCATGCTGTTCCTGCTGGACGACCAGCTCGCGGCGCTCGTCGCGCAGGACGGCGTGGTGGACGACGACGCGATGCTCGCCTGCCTGCGCGCGGCGCTGGGCCTGTGCGACCGCGCGCGCGCGGCGAACCTCGTCTTCGACGACGAGATGAACAAGCTGCGCGCGCACCTGTACGAGGTGCTCGAGTGGAACGAGTCCTTCCGCGAGGTGCGCCTGGCCGCGGCGCAGGTGCTCGCGCGCCTGGCGCGGCCGAAGGACCTGGGCGAGTTCGCCGCGCGCATGGAGGCGCGGCGCTCCGACTCCGAGCTCGTCTTCGGCATGATCGGTCCGCTGGCCGACGCCGCGGCCGCCGCCGAGCCCGGCGACGAGGGGGCGCAACGCGCGCTCGCGCTGCTCGTCAGCTGGTGCAGCCACGACGACGTCGACCTGCGCGGCCGCGCGATCGCGTCGGTCGCCGACCCGCGCCTGGCGGAGCTCGCGCACGGCATCGGCGCGGCGGGCTTCGTCGACCAGCTCGCGCGCGAGAGCGAGCCCGACCTGCAGCGCGCGCTGCTCGGCCTGCTCGAGCGCCACGGCGGCGCGTCCGACGCGCGGCGCATCCTGGAGCTGCCGAACTTCGACGCGCTCGTCGTGGGCAACCCCGCCGTCGTCGCGGCGCTCGTGCGCACCCTCGGCGTGCTCGCGGGCGGCGACCACGAGCTGACGTTCACCTCGGCCGAGCGCCTCTTGTCCGTCGACGAACCCGCCACGCGCGTGCGCCGCCTGGTCGACGCGATCCGCCTCACCGCCGGCCTGTCCGACGAGGAGGCGCAGATGCTGGCGCGCGAGCAACACGCCGCGATCGTGCAGTGGGCGATGGAGCTGCGCGCGTCCGGCGGCGGTCTGGTCGCCTGGGACGAACCGTCGATCTGCGCGGCCTTCCTCCAGCGCCTCACGTCCTTGCACGTGCCGCGCAGCCTGCAGCCCGGCGCCGCGCCGACCGCCGTCGACGAGCACCGCCTCGCGCTGCTGCTCTCCGACCTGAACACCGTCCTGCCGGGCGCCGTCTCGCAGGACGAGATCCTCGACCACTTCGAGCTGGCGCTCGAGGGCGCCGCGCCGGGCACCGGCGACGCCCGCGCCGTCGTCCTGCGCGACCGCGCGCGCTTCCACCTGGACAGCGAGTCGCCCGCCCGCGCCCGCGCGGACTACCGTTCGCTGCTCGAGATGGAGGGCGGCGCCGAGGCCGCGCGCCTCGACCTGCGCGACCTGCGCGCCGCCGGCGAGCTGATCGAACGCGTGCCCGCCGACCCCGCCCAGCCGACCCGCGCCGAGTCCGACGCCGCGCGCGAGGCCTTCTCCGTCAGCCGCCTCCTCGTCGCGCGCCCCGCCTGGACCTCCGAGACCGCCGGCCTGCGCATGGCCGACCTCGTCGACCTGGCCGAGCGCGCCCGCTGGTCCCGCGACCCGGCGGTGGTGGACGAGGCGCTGACGCTCTTCCGCGGCCTGCCCGACGCGCTGCCCGAGGGCACGCCGCCGCCCACGCCGCCCGCCGGCGCGCGCTGGGGCGGGCTGGCGACGGACCCCGCGCGCCTCGCGAAGCTGGTCACCGAACGCGAGGCGCTGACCGCCGCGCCGCGCCGGGCGGTGACGCCGGTGGAGGGGGCGAACGGCGGCGGCGAGACCGCGGAGGCCGGGGCCGGCGACAGCGAGGCGGGGGACGCGGCCGGCGACGCGGCCGGTGACGGCGGCAGCGGCGATCCGGACGCCGGGAGCGGCGGCGGGCCCAATGACAGCGGAGATGACGGCGACGAGACGATCGGCGGCAGCGGCGACGGCGACGGCGGCGACGACCCGACCACCGGCGACACGGGCGGAGGCCCCTCGCCGCCCTCCGACGACCCTGCCCCGGGCCCCGAGGACAGCCGACCGCCGACCGACGGCACATCTTCCGGCCGCTCGGCTTGACCTCGCCTCCTCGTGCTCTAAGATGCCCGCCACAACACGGCGCGGGGTGGAGCAGTCAGGCAGCTCGTCGGGCTCATAACCCGGAGGTCGCAGGTTCGAATCCTGCCCCCGCTCCCGACATTTGAACTCCTGCGGAGCTCGGGCGGCGGGGCCGCCCGGACACGTGTCGCCAGTAGCGCGTTCGCATGCTCCAAGCCGAAGGCGAGCTGGTCGGCCGGACTCGCGTGGCTGCGATGGTTTGCGTGGTCTGCGGCCGCTGGCTGCGTGTGCCCATTGCCTTCGATGCGTGTGCCCTGTGCCTTTGATTCGGCTCGTGCGACCGAAGCCCCGAGCAGCAGGGGGCAGCGCCGAGGCCGGCTCGCCGACGCGGCTCCGCGCTCCGCCAGACCCCCTCTCCGCCGCGCGTTCGCATACAGTGAGGGTCGGGTATCCTGTCGATCTCGATGCGCTCCCCCTCCTCCTCCCTCCTCGTGTCGCTGTGCCTGCTCGTCGGGCTCGCGGCCTGTCAGCCCTCCGGCTATCCGCCGGCGCAGCCTCGGGATCTGGACGCTCTCGAGCCGCCGGTGCGGCGGTTGGTGGAGGAGCGCTCCGCGGCGGTGGTGGCGGCGCCGGGGGATGCGCGGGCGCATGCGGATCTGGGGGCGGCGTTCTGGGCGAACGGGTTGTTCCTGCCGGCGGCGGAGAGCTTCGCGCAGGCGGGGGCGTTGGAGCCGGGGGAGCCGTTGTGGCCGTACTACGAGTCGCGGGCGCTGCGGAACCTGGGTCGGGCCGAGGGGTCGCTGGCGCCGCTCGAGAGGGCGCTCGAGATCGACGGGGGGGCGGCGCCGGCGCATTTGCTGTTCGGCTGGATCCAGCTGGACGAGGGTGAGGTGGTCGGCGCTCGCTCGTCGTTCGAGCGCGCGCGGGGGCTCGCGCCGGACCGGCCGGAGCCGTTGATCGGGCTGGCGACGCTGGCGCTGGAGGAGGGCCGGCCGGAGGAGGCGCGGGACCTCGCGCGGGCCGCGCTGGAGCGGCAGGAGGCGTCGCGTCACGCGCGGTGGGTGTTCGGATCCGCCCTGGTCGCGCTGGGGGACGAGTCGCGGGGGCGCGCGGAGATGGACGCGGGCGCCGGCTCGACCTCGAAGCACATGGAGACGTCGTTCTCGGCTCGGATCGCGAGCTCGCGGGTGAACCGCTCGGACACGCTGGCGGACGCGCGGAGTCACGCGGACAACGGGCGTCACGCGCGGGCGCTCGAGATGCTCGACGCGCTGGAGCTGGACTACCCCGCGGATGCGCACGTGCACAGCACCCGCGGTTCGGTGCTCGGGACGCTGGGGCGCGACGAGGAAGCGGCGCGGTCCTACACGACCGCCTTGCAGATCGACGACCGGCACTGGCGCGCGTGGCGGGACCTGGCGTTGCTGCGGCTGCGGCTGGGGAACGACGTGGAAGCGCGCGACGCCGCCCGACGCGCGATCGCGATCAGCGACGAGGCCGTCGACGCGCACGCGGTCCTCGCGATCACCTTGCGCCGCGAGGGCGACCTGACGGGCGCCATCCGCTCCGCTCGACGGGCGATCGAGCTCAGCCCGCAGCAGGCGATCCACCACGCGGAGCTCGGCAACATCTACGCGGCCGCGGGGCAGTTCACGCCGGCGGTCGAGAGCTACCGGCGGGCGATCGATCTCGCCCCCGGCGCGGCGCAGCTGCAGCTGTCCCTCGGGGACGCCCTCATCCAGCTCGGGCGCCTCGACGAAGCGCGGGCCGCGATGGAGCGCGCGCGCGAGCTGGATCCGATGCTCCCCGGCCTGACCATCCTTGCCGGGAAGCTGGCCGAGGCGTCGGAGGCCGAAGGGGACTACCAGTGAGCCGCTCGCGCCGCGCGCAGTGAGCCGCTCGCGCCGCGCGTGATCCGCGCGGCGCCGGGGTCGGCGCGTCGACCGGGTAGGGGTGTGATCGCGTGGTGCCGAGCCGTGGGGCAGGGCCGGGGTGCAGGGCCGGGGAGCAGGGCCGGACGTCGAGCGCGGGGCCGGCCGCGGATCGCGCGCGGATCGTTCGCGAGCGCCAACGTCTGCCGCGCGGGCGTGGACACCGCGCCGCGCCCGGCTACTCTTCTCGCCGGAGATCGCTCTCCCTTCGGCCGCTCGAGCCGGCTCACGGCGCTCCCCGCGCCGGCTCCGCGCCGGCTCCGCGTCGGCTCCGCGCCGACACCGCGCCGACACCGCGCCGACACCGCGCCGACACCGCGCCGGCACCACCCCCGGGCTCGGCCGCCCTTCGCTCCCCTCACTCCTCACTCCCGCGGTGCTCGCGGCGCGCCGCGCCGGAGCCCGTGCGCGCCCCTCGCGGCGCGTCCGCATGGTCGAGGCCGGAGCGCGTTCTCCGCGCCCTGGGTGTGTCGGCGCGGCGCTCGCGTGCCTGCGCGTTCCCCCCTCGGCCCCGTCATGTCCCCGCTGTTCGACCTCAAGTCCAACCCCGAGTTCCGCCTGCGCACCGACCTCCTGTCGGGCATCACCGTCGCGCTGGCGCTGGTTCCGGAGGCGGTCGCGTTCTCGTTCGTCGCGGGCGTCGATCCGCTGATCGGGTTGTACGCGGCCTTCCTGATGGGGCTGATCACCGCGCTGTTCGGCGGGCGGCCCGGGATGATCTCGGGCGCGACGGGCGCGATCGCGGTGGTGCTCGTCGCCCTCGTGGCGACGCACGGCGTCGAGTACATGTTCGCGGCCGTCGTGTTGATGGGCGTGCTGCAGATCCTGGCGGGGGTGCTGCACCTCGGCAAGTTCATCCGGATGGTGCCGCACCCGGTGATGCTCGGCTTCGTGAACGGCCTGGCGATCGTGATCTTCCTGGCGCAGCTGGGGCAGTTCAAGACGCCCGACGAGCACGGTGAGCTGCAGTGGATGGCCGGCCCGCCGCTGTACACGATGCTGGCGCTGGTCGCCGCGACGATGGCGATCATCCACTTCCTGCCGAAGGTGACGAAGGTCGTGCCCGCGGCGCTCGCGGCGATCGTGACGATCACGCTGGTCACGATGGGGCTGGGGCTCGAGACGCCGACGATCGTCGACTACCTGCGCACGATGACCGGGGATCCGGAGGCGTCGCTGGCGGGCGGCCTGCCCAGCTTCCACGTGCCGATGGTCCCGCTGGAGTTCGAGACGCTGCGCATCATCTTCCCGTTCGCCGTGGTGCTGGCGGCGGTGGGCCTGATCGAGTCGCTGCTGACGCTGACGCTGGTCGACGAGATCACCGAGACGCGCGGGCGCGGCAACAAGGAGTGCGTCGCCCAGGGCGCCGCGAACGTCGCCTGCGGCTTCTTCGGCGGCATGGGCGGCTGCGCGATGATCGGGCAGAGCATGATCAACATCAACTCGGGCGGGCGCGGGCGCACGTCGGGCGTCACGGCGGCGCTCACCCTGCTGCTGTTCGTCGTCGTCGCGTCGCCGCTGATCGAGGTCGTGCCCGTCGCCGCGCTCGTCGGCGTGATGTTCATGGTCGTGCTGGGGACCTTCGAGTGGTCCAGCTTCCGCGTCATGACCAAGGTCCCGCGCTCCGACGCGCTGGTGATCGTCCTCGTCTCCGCCGTGACCGTCATCACGGACCTGGCGCTGGCCGTGCTGGTCGGCGTGATCGTGTCCGCGCTGGTCTTCGCCTGGAAGCACGCGAAGGTGATCCACGCGGTGACCGAGGTCAGCGAGGGCGGCGAAAAGGTCTACTCGCTGCGCGGGCCGCTGTTCTTCGGCTCCAGCAAGAGCTTCCTCGAGCTGTTCGACCCGAAGAACGACCCGCAGGACGTCGTCGTCGAGTTCGAGCACGCGCGCGTCTCCGACCACTCGGCGATCGAGGCGATCGACACGCTGGCGGAGCGCTACCTGAACCTCGGCAAGACGCTGCACCTGCGCCACCTCAGCCCGGAGTGCCGCAAGCTCCTGAAGAAGGCCGGCAACCTCGTCGAGGTGAACGTGATCGAGGATCCGGTCTACCACGTCGCGACGGACGAGCTGGCCTGAGGCGGCGGCGCGCGGCGGGGAGTCGTCTCGGCGTTCGCCGCGTCCGGCCCCGGCCTTCGCGCGAAGAGCGCGGCGTCGGCGGCGCGGACCGCGCCGCGCGCCGGGGTTCGAGCGGGGAGCGTGGGCGCGCCGCGCACGAGGGCGCCGCGCCGCGGTGGCGGCACTCGCACCGCGAAGGCAGGATCCGCTCCCGAGGGGGGCGTCCCACCACGCGACACCGGTCGCGCGCCGCGAGGCCGGGACCCTCCCGCCGAACCACGGACCGCACCGCGCGCCCGCCGGCCCTCGACGCGGCCTCCCCCCAGCCATGCTCCGATCCCTCCGCGACACCGCCCTCCGCTTCGGCGCCGCCGGCCCGGTCGCGCTGTTCACCGCGATCGGCCCGCTCGTCGGCGCGGTCGTGTTGACGGCGACGGCGCCGCTGTGGTTGGAGTGGTTCCTCGCGTCCGGCGCGGTCGGGGCCGTGGTGTTCCTGGCGCTCACCGCGCTGCTGGCCGGGCTGTCGTTGACGCCGACGCACGCGTCGTCGCTCTTGGGCGGCATGGCGTTCGGCTTCGGGCTCGGGTCGGCGCTGGCGATCACGGGCGTGACGCTCGCGGCGGCGCTCGGCTTCGTCGTGTTGCGGCACTTCCTGCGCGACCGGGTCGTGGACGCGCTGTCGCACCATCCGCGCGCCGAAGCGGTGCACCGCGC
Source organism: bacterium (assembly GCA_030426745.1). Lineage (GTDB taxonomy): Bacteria > Planctomycetota > UBA1135 > UBA1135 > JACKHV01. The sequence continues at coordinate 25,936 of JAUHYB010000006.1, read as the reverse complement.
GCTCGACCAGGACCGCGGCGTGCGCACGCTCGCGCTCTTGGTGTTGATCCGCCTGTCGCCCGTCGTGCCGTTCGCGGCGACGAACCTGTTGATGTCGACGACGGGCGTGCGCCTCGTGCCGTACCTCGTCGGCTCCGCGCTGGGCCTCGCGCCGCGCGTCCTCGCCGTCGTGTGGATCGGGTCGAGCTTGACGGAGCTGGACCTGTCGCAGGCCGCCGACCGCCGCTTGCTGGTCGTCGGCATCGCGGCGACCGTCGCGGCGCTGTTCGTGCTGGGACGCGCGTCGCGGCGGGGGCTGGCGCGGATGCAGGGGGCGTAGGGGGCATCGAACCCGGTTCGGTGCCGCACGAACCCTGCAACCCGAAAGCGGGCGAGGTGCGTCGCGGAGGTGCAGGGTGGCGGCCGAGTGTTCGGGGGAGGTTCAGCCCCTGTTAGCTTCACGTTCCCGCCTTCGTTCCCAGTCCGGCTTCCGACCCACTCGAGCCCCATGCGCAACACCATCCACTCGCTCCTCGCGTGCCTCTTCGTCTCCCTCGCCACTGTCGCGTGCAGCAGCACCGACGAGGCCACGACCGACCACGAGCAGACGAGTGCCGAGGTCGCGGACACCCGCTCCGCGACCGAGATCCTCGACGCCATGATCGCCGACTGCGACGCGTGTGCCGACGCTCGCGCGGCCCGCCACGCCGAGACGCCGCTCTACCAGCGCCTCGGGGGCCACGAGAAGATCGAGGAGTTCGTCGCGACGCTCATCGACCTCCACCTGCGGAACGAGCTGGTGAAGCCCTACCTCGAAGGCGTGGACCTGGACAGGCTCTCCACGAACCTGGTCGACTTCATCGGCGCGGGGACCGGCGGATCAGAGACCTACACGGGCCGCAGCGTGGCCGACAGTCACGCGGGCATGGGCGTCACTCCCGAGGTCTTCCTCGCGGCGGGCGGCGACATCGGGGCGGCGATGCAAGCCGTCGGTTGGGGCGCCGACGAGCAGCAGGAGTTCCTGTGCATCATCCTCTCGATGAAGGATGACGTGCTCTAGGCGGAGGTACGGAACCAGGTTCGAGTCCTCACACCACTGACGCGGCACCGATGTCCGTTCGGACTTCGGTGCCGCGACAGGGGTGTGAGGCTTCGAACCTGGTTCCGTACCGTCAGCTCCCCACGCGGAGATCCGCCCGATACTCCTCCAGCACCTGCCGCAGGATCGCGATGTCGCTCTCGAACGACTCGGGCAACAGCGGCCCGAACGAGAAGCGGAACCAATTCGCGTAGGGCGAGACGTAGTCGGGGTCCTTGGCGTGCGGGCGCGCCATGTCGCAGTCGGGGCCCTCGAGGATCGCGGCGCCGTGCCGGAACAGGCGGCGGTTCAGCTCGGCCGCGTTCATGCCGTCGGGCAGCCGCATCCAGTGGTAGAAGCCGCCGTCGCCGGTCGCGACGTGCAGGCCCAGCTCCTCGAAAGCGGCGCCGTAGCGCGCGCGTTGCATGCTGTAGTGCGCGTCGATCGCTTGGCGCGCTCGCGCGACGCGCTCGCGCTCGAGCAGCTCCACCGCGTAGAGCTGCGACGGATGGCTCACGCCGCCCATGCCGAAGCTCGAGAAGTTGGAGAGCACCTCGATGTTGTGCTTGCTCGCGATGATCCAGCCGACGCGGATGCCGGGGCACTGCAGCCCCTTCGTGCAGGCGCCCGCCAGGAAGACGTTGCTGTCGTCCAGGTCCTTCACGTACCGGATGCCCGACACGCCGCCCGAGTGGTGGAACATCTCGTAGGCCTCGTCGAGCAGCACGCCGTTCTTCGCCTCCTCGGCCATGCCGATCAGCTCCTCGAGCTCCGCGCCCGCGCGCGTGTGCCCCGTCGGGTTGCCGGGGTTCGACAGCACCGCCAAGAGGTGCGTCTTCGCGTTCAACCCCGCGCGGTCGAAGTAGGCGGCGTTCGGCGGATGGAAGCCGTTCTCCGGCGTCGACGGCACGACGCGCCAGTTCGACTCGGTCTGCGTCAGGATGTCGAGATAGGCCGGCCACTCCGCCCCGGCGATGCGCACCTCGACGTGCCGCTTCAAGAACGCGAGCACCGCGAAGATCCCCGGCCGCCCGCCGGCGAAGACCATCACGTTCTCCGGCGCGATCGCTGAGCCGTAGAAGTCGTTGTAGTGCCCGGCGATCGCCTCCCGCAGCTTCGGATGCCCCCAGGCCTTCGGATAGAAGCGATCCTCCCACGTGACCTCGACGCTGCTCGGGAGCGGGGGGCCGCCTTCGAGCTGCGTCGTGAGCGGGAAGCCTTGCGACCAAGGGTGCGTGCCCGGCTCGCCCATGAACCGGCCGAAGCTGTCGCGGAAGGCGTAGAGGGTCTCGTAGATACCCATCGGCGGGCAGTCGTCGGAGAGGAAGGGGGGGCGGTTCATGGGGGGAGGGTAGCGAACGTGCGGTCGCTCCTCACTCCTCGACATGCGACGCCGATCGGCGACGGCCTCTCGATGTCGCGAGCGGCGCGTGAGGACGCGAGACCGCTGCGCTACGCTCCTTCGCCATGCGCCTCTTGCTCGCTTCGCTCGTGCTGTCGTCCTGCGCCGCGGTCGGGGACGGCACCACGCCGATCCCCGAGCCGGTCGGCGAGGTCCGTCGCCTAGCCGGCGACATGCAGTTCACCGAAGGTCCGGTCTGGTTGCCGGACGAGCGCGCGCTCGCCTTCAGCGACATCCCGCGCGGCCTGTTGTTGCGCTGGACACAGGAGGGCGGTGTCGAGCTCTTCCGCGAGTGCGCGAACCCCAACGGCAACGCGCTCTCCGTCGACGGCAGCCTGCTGACCTGCCTGCACGGCGAGCGACGCCTGGTGCGTTGGCGCGACGACGGCACGCGCGAGGTGTTGGCCGAGCACTTCGACGGCCGCCGCTTGAACTCGCCCAACGACCTGGCGGTGCAGTCGGATGGGACGATCTGGTTCACCGATCCGCCGTGGGGCTTGACGCGTCAGACGGAGGGCAAGGAGCTCGACGGTCACTTCGTGTTCCGGCGAGATGTCGATGGGTCGCTCGCCGTCGTGCTGCGCGACCGAGCCATGCCGAACGGGATCGCGCTGTCGCCGGACGAGTCGACGCTCTACGTTGCGGACACCGGCGGCCACCGCTCGCATCCGAATGCGGACTTCCACGACCTGCCCGCGACGGTCAGCGCCTGGGCGATCGAATCGGGAGGCACACTGTCCGTCGAGCCGCTGTGGAGCGTCGAGACGCGCTGCGACGGCATGTGCGTCGACGAGCGCGGCTTCGTCTACACGACGGCGAAGTCCGGCATCGTGATCCTCTCGCCCGACGGCGAGATCGTCGGCGAAGTCCCCGTGCCCGAACCGCCGGCGAACGTCTGCCTCGGCGGTGACGAAGGGCGGACCTTGTTCATCACCGCGCGGACGTCGCTGTATGCCGTCGAACTGCGCCACTAGTGCCCGCTCGGGCGCGCCGTGATCGATGGGGGTGAGGCCCTCGATCCTGCTCGATGAGACAGAACCCCGCGATTCGCGCGAGCGTCGGGCCAAGACTCTCCGGCGAGTCCGGTTGGGGCCGTCCGGCCGTCGCGGTACCGTGGGCCTCGAACCGGAACACGCACAGGACGCCACCCCATGAAGCACCTCCGACCCTTCCTGCCCACGCTCTCGATCCCGCTCCTTCTCGCCGGCTGCACCACGCTCGATCGGGGCGGGAGCTCGGTGGAAGACGTCGCGGACGGACTCTCCGCGGAGGAGTTCCGCGCCTACGGACTGACCTCTCCCACGGCGCTCGACACGACGATCGGGCGCCTCGAGTTCACCGAGGGCGGCTTCGCCGGCGGGTACCCGACGATCGAGACCGCGGAGCTCTTGCACGACACACTCGACTTTCAACGCGCAACGCTCGCGTATCTGTGGGCGCTGCCGCTCGTGAGCTACGCGGGTTGGCTCGAAGCGCACGAGGAGGTCTTCGGCGCGCAGGACGGCCAGGTGGTGTTCTGCAAGTCGATCGAGGCGAAGCAGGGCATTCTGACGGCCAATGTGACGACGCCCTATTCGATCGCGTTCGCGGATCTCGGGCGTACCGGCCCACTCGTCTTCGAGGTTCCGCCGGGGCCGTTCGCCGGGATCGTCAACGACATGTGGCAGCGCGCCGTGCTCGACGTCGGGGTCTCCGGTCCCGATCGCGGCGAGGGCGTGAAGGTGCTGCTCCTCGCTCCCGGCGAGGCGCTGCCTACGGACGTCGAAGTGGAGGAGTACACGATCGTCGAGAGCCCCACCCGCATCGCGGTCTTCGGCGGGCGCGCGCTGCAGCCGGATCGGGCCGAGGGCGACGCGTTCCTGCGCTCGATCCGCACCTACCCGTACACCGAGCGCGAGAATCCGCCGGAGCAGAGCTTCATCGACGTCGGCGACGACGTGCCGTGGGGCCAGTGGCAGCCGCACGGCATGGCGTACTGGGACCTGCTGCACCGCGTTCTCGAGCGGGAGGTGGTCGAGGAGCGCGACCGGTTGATGCTGTCCCTCCTCGACTCGCTCGGCCTGCGCAAGGGCGAGCCCTTCGCTCCGAACGAGCGGCAGCGCAGGATCCTCAAGGAAGCCGCCGTGGTCGGCGAGGCGATGGCCAAGGCGAACACCTTCGACAAGCGCTTCACCAACTTGCAGGGCTACTCGGGCACGAACTGGGACCAGCTGCTCGTTGTCAGCCCGGACGACCGTGACGAGCACTTCGACCAGCTCTTCCGGCGCGCATCGTTCACCTACGAGGCGGTCACGCGCGGCGAGGCCTACTACATCGAGCAGCCGGGCATCGGCCAGCAGTACCGCTGCGCCTACAAGGACGGCGACGGTGAGTGGCTGCTCGGCAGTCGGCACTACACGCTGACGATGCCCCCGAACCCACCGGCGGAGACCTTTTGGTCGCTGGTGCTGTACGACGTGAACACGCGCACGCCGCTGAAGAACTCGGACTGGAATCCGGCGGTCAGCTCGCGCACCGGCGTCGTCCCCGAAGCGGATGGAACGGTGGTCGTGCACCTCGCGCCGTCGCTACCCGAGGGTGTCGATCCGGCGAACTGGATCGAGACGAACGCGGGAGAAAGTTGGTTCGCGTACCTTCGCTTCTACGGGCCGACGCAGGCGTACTTCGACGAGAGCTATCCGTTGCAGGACATCCGGAGGGTGCGCTGAGCGGGCCGGGGCGGTAGAGCGCCGGTTTCGCCGCGGGCGAGTCCGGTCCCGCGTGGATCAGCGGGTCCTCGCGTACTCGAACGCCCCCCGCACCGCCGCCACCTGCGCCTCGACGCACTCCTCCGGCGTGACCCGCGGGCTGTCCGGGTAGACCTCGGTCGTGGTCGTGAAGCGGGCGTTCGTCAGCCCGGCGCACAGGCCGAGGGGCCCGAAGGGGTACTCGATCACGCCGCGCTGGGTCGGCGTCGCGCCGATGATCTCGCCGTCGGCGTCAGGAGGCGCGATGTGCGTCACCCTCTCGACCGCCGCGACGATCGCCGCCTGGAACTCCGGCTGCGGGTTCTCGCTGTCGCCCACGGTGTAGAAGCCGTCGGGGATCGTGCCCGGGGTGAAGGGCTCGCCGTCGCGGGCGGCCAGAGCGGGGCGGAAGTCGGTCTCGTCGGTGTCGGTGGTCTCGTGCAGGTCGAGGTGGACGAGGACGTCGCCGTCGAGCGCGCGCACCAGGCGCGTCAGCGCGGCGGCCTCGTCGCAGCGGCCGTCACCGACGAACGAACGATTCGGGTCGATCGCGCGCGGGTTCCAGCGCTGGATCGTCTCGTAGCCCCACGGGCTGACGCAGGGAGCGACGAGCAGGTTCAGCCGGGCCGCGTAGTCCGCGGCGTGTCGCTCGAGGAAGGCGAGCGCGCCGTGCACGCCGCTCGTCTCGTAGCCGTGCACGCCGCCGGTGATCAGCGCCCACGGCCGCTCCGCGCGGGGGCGGGCGGTGCGCAGGGCGAAGAGGGGATAGCGGTCCGGGTCGATCGGCAGCGCGCCGTAGCGTTCGACGTGGAAGGACGCGGCGAGGCGCTCGACGCGCGACAGCACGTCGTCCGCGTAACTGCGTTGCACTGCGCAGCCCTCGAACCAGCGCTGCTTGTCCGCGTCGGTCCACGGCTCGCCGGGCGTGCCGATGGGGTGGAAGCGTTCGGTGGTCATCGTTGGAAGGTAGCGAAACGGGTGCGTTCGCTCACGCTCCGCCGTGCCGCATCGCGGACGCGCTCGGCAACCGGCTCGTGATCGACATGGTCCCGCGCGACGGGTCGCGGCGGAAGGCGTAGGCGTCGCCTCGGCGCGCGGCGTTCAGCGCTTCAGTCACGCACCTGCAACTCCCGCGCGGCCCGCATCCCCACGTCACCCGCGACGTACTGCGGCACGTTCTGGTAGACCTGCGTCGCGCGGGCGTTGTCGGCGGGGTTCTGGAAGCCGCCGCCGCGGAGGATGCGCATGGGGGAGTTGAGGTAGAGGTCGGTGGTCCACTCCCAGACGTTGCCGTGGATGTCGTGGAGGCCGAAGGCGTTGGGGCGGAAGGTGCCGACGGGGGAGTGGACGATGTAGCCGTCGGACCACGACTCGAACCTCGCCGAGGATCTGCCGGTGTTCGCGCTCTGGTCGGCGACGTTGGCGAACTCCGCGAGGTCCTCGGCGTCGCAGTGGAACGGCGCATCGCTGCCGGCGCGGCATCCGTACTCCCACTGCGCGCCCGTCGGCAAGGTCAGCGCGTGACGGGTCATGGTCTCGTCGCACATCGGCCAGCTCACGCGCTCGACGGGATTCGTCTCGCTGACGCGCGCCTGCGACTGGCTGGGCAGGAAGCCCGGGGCGTAGAGCGAGGGCGTGCGCCCGGCCTCGTCGCCGGTCCACAGGCGCGTCCACTGGGCGCTCGTCATCTCGTGACGAGCGAGCAGGAAGGGGTCGATCGCGACGTCGCGCGGCCGTTCGAAGTCCGCGGCCAGCGGGTCGTAGTTCGGCCCGTCCGGATCCTGCTTCTGCGCTCCCATCGAGAAGGTCGCGCCGGGCAGCAACACGAAGACGATGCCGGTCTCCGCGCGGACTTCGATGGTCCCGTCGTCCTGGTGAGTCGGCACCTCGATGGTCGCCGGGTCGGAGACGCCGTCCCAGGCCGAACGCAGGTGGTAGAACTCCCACAGCTTGGTCACCGGGTTCATGCCGATCGGCACCAGGCCCGTCTGCGGATCGAGGTCGATCGGGACGTCGCGGTAGAGCGCGCTCGCGGTGACGCCGTCGGCGCGCAGGATCGCGAGTCGCGCCGCGTCCCAGCGTTCGCGGTGGCGCGTGATCGTCAGGTCCTCGACGTGTTCGGACCACGCGAGGCGTCGCCCGACCGAGTGCATCTCCTGTCGTTCGAAGGCCTTGATCTCCACGACCAGCCGGCGCAGCGTCTCGTACAGGAAGCGGTCCGCCGGGCGTTCGAGGCGCGAGCCGGGGGGGGCGGAGACCTCGTCGTCGAGCTCGGCGATCCGCGCCGCGAGGTCGTCGAGTTGTGTTCGGCCCACCTCGCCCGAGGCGTTGTGGATCGCGTTCTCCATCCACTGCCGGTTGTTCGCGAAGTCGACGCGGCGCGAGTCGGGCGCGGCGTCGTGCGCCGCTTCACCGGCCGCGCGCGCCTCGTCGAAGAGGCCGTTCGCGAACGAGGCCCAGGCCAGCGTGTCCAGGAACTCCGGGTAGAGCGGGTCGGTCTCCGGGATGGACGACGCGGCGATGCGCGCCAGCGCCAGGCCTTCGGCTTCGCTCCCGAACTCCGTGCGCTTCGGGTCGACCCGCGTCCAGGCGAGCTCGTGCACCTTGTGGTGGTCCAGCGCTCCGTCGGTACGAGGAAGGGCCGCTTCGTCCACGTCGAAGGGCAGCGGCGCGCGCGCGCCGGACTGCACGTCGTAGCGGTACTGTTCCGCGCCGAGTCGTGCTCGCAGGGTCTGCAGCTCGGCGAAGCGCGGGTGACCTTCGCGCTCCGCGGCGCGTCGTTCCTCCGACACGGGCACGGCGCGCGCCGCGAGGTCGGCGATGGTGCCGCGCAACTCGGGCAGCGCGCCGATCAGCTGCGCGGCGTCGCCCTCCATCCACGCGCGCATCGCGGCGCTCTGCTCCGGCCACGCGGGGTAGAAGTCCTCTTGCGCGGACTTCGCCGACTCGAGCCGCACCGCGTGCGACAGGTTGTTGAAGTTCGCCAGGTTGGCTTCCGCCGCGCCGCGCGCGGTCGCCTCGCGGTCCTGCGCTTCGCGCGCTTCCTCGGCCGCGACCTCCGCGATCCCGCGTTGTTCCTCGGCGTCGCGCCAGAACAGCAGCGAAGCCGCCAGGCCCGCCGCGATCACGATCGAGAGCGCGATGCCCAGCCGCTGCGAGCGCTTCAACGCGAGCGCGCGGATCTTGGCTTCCGCGGTCTCCAGGCGCGCCTCGTGGACGCGCGCTTCGACCGCGGCGAGGTGGTCGTGCACGGCCTTCGCCACGACGGACGCGGTGCGCGGGCGCGCGTCGGGCGCAGGGGCCAAGCAGGATTTCGCGAGGTCGACGAGGTCCGCCTCGGCGCCGCACTGCGCCAGCCGATCGTGCGCGTCCTGCAGGTCGGCCGTCGCGGCCATGGTGATCAGGTCGCTCTGCGTGCCGTCCTTCGCCACGTAGGGCGGCGCGCCGGTCAGGAGTTCGCACAGGATCGCGCCGAGCGCGAAGACGTCCGACCGCTCGTCCATCGCGTCGACTTCGCCGCGCGCCTGTTCCGGCGGCATGTAGGCCGGCGTGCCCATGATCGACCCGACGATGGACTGCGAGCCGTGGCCGCTCGAGCGCACCGTCTCGATCACGCTGAGCTGCGCAGCGCGCTCGGCCGCGAACTTCTCGTCGGCCACGCCGCCCGACTGCAAGACCTTGCCCATGCCCCAGTCGACGACCTGCACCTCGCCGAAGGAGCCGATCATGATGTTCGCCGGCTTCAGGTCGCGGTGCACCACGCCGCGCGCGTGCGCGTAGGCCATCGTCTGGCAGACGTCCTCGAAGATGCCGAGGAAGTCGCGTCGGTCGTCGGTCGGCGACGCGCGCTCCGCGAGCTGCTTGGCGAGGGTCCGGCCCTTCACCAGCTTCATCGCGAAGTAGGGGCGCCCGTCGACCAGGCCCAGGTCGTAGACCGGCACGATGCCGGGGTGTTGCAACTGCCCGCCGATCTGCGCCTCCTCGACGAAGCGGTGCAGGATCGCGGGTTCGTCCTTGTAGCGCTCGTGCAGGAACTTCATCGCCACGTCGCGACCGAGGTCCTGGTCGTGGCCGCGGTGCACCGCGCCGACGCCGCCGCGGCCGACCTCGCCCTGCACGACGTACTTGCCGGCCTGGGTGCGGTCGCCCTTGACCAGCGGCTTCAACATCGGCGTGTCGCCGCCCGAGTCGTCGCGCAACAGCACCTGCGGCTTCGACCCGGCGATCTCGCCGATGCGGTCGAGGACGCTGTGTCCGTGGACGGAGTGCGTCGCGCTGTCCTCGGCCGAGAACGCGCCCTCCAGCGCGGCGTCCAGGGCGTCGTCGAGCGGGTCGAGTTCGGACTCGGCGGGTCGGTCGTGGTCGGTCATCGCGGTGGTGGGGGCCTGGGGTCCGAGGACAGGCTCCACGCAGGGAGGCGTTCAGTCACGGCGATCGGGAGATTTCTGCGCCGCGGTCGTGGTGACGGCGCGCGGCGCCGATCGAGCCGGTCCGCGCGACCGCGCGCGCCTCAGGAAGCCAGCAGCTCGGTCAGCCGGCGGCACTCCACGTCGACCTGCTCGCCCTCGGCGCCGGTGTGCCGGGCCACGACGGCGCGCAGGTGGACCGCGAACTCGCGCCGCGCGCGCCGGTACTCGTTGTGCACGCCGGCGACGTCGGCCTCGTCGAGCCGCGCCGCGATCTCTCGCACCGCCAGCCCGTCGTCGTGCCGCAGGCGCAGGATGTGGAAGCGGCGCGCGGCCGCCGGATCGCCCGCGCTCGCGTCGCGGTGGCGCTCGACCGCTTCGCTCAAGAGGGACCGCGCCCACGCGCGATCGAAGACCCGCGACAGGGCGTCCGCCTCTTCGGGCAGCTCGTCGAGGAAGACGCTGTCCGTCGGTCGCCGCCGGATCGACTTCGCCTCGCGTTCCTCGTGACGCCGCGCGACGTTGCGGGCGACGCCGTACAGGAGCGCGCGAAAGTCCCCCTGCCCCGGCACCGCGCGCTCGAGCACGCCGCCCGACTTGTAGCACTCGACGAAGACGTCCTGGATCGCGTCGTCCACGAGCCTCGCGAGCGCCCGCCCGCGCCAGCGCCTGTCGAGGTACGCGCGGATCGGCTTCAGGTAGCTGCGCGCGAAGACGGCGCGCGCGGCGGCGTCACCGTTCGACGCGGCGCGCAGGACGGTCCAGCAGGTCTCGTGCGGGGGGGACACGGGGGGAAGCTACCACTTGGAGCGCCGCGACGGGCGTGTGACGGTCGACGCGGCCTCGCATGAGTGAGGATTCGAACGTCATCCGGTACGATCGAGACATGAAGCCCAAGCACGCCTTGCTCGCGACGTCCGCGCTGCTGGTCGGCGTCGCGCTGACTGCCTGGTGGCTCCAGCGGCCCCAGCGCACGACCGAGGCCTTCGCCGGTCACCTCCACCACGAACGGTACGAGCAGGCGGCGCGAATGCTGCGCGCGCCGAGCTCGCTCGCGGTGGCTCCCGACGGAGGTCTGACCTTCGTCGACGAGGCCGGGCAGTCGACGTCGGTGCCCGCGGCGCAGCTGCCGTTCGCGGCCGGCGGGCGGGAGGCGCCGGAGCACGCCTGCGACTTCCGCATGACCGCGCTCGGCCCCGACACGAACGGCGTGCTCGACAGCCCGGCGGTGACGCTGCACCTCGCGGTCGACGGCGGCGCGGTGCGCATCGTGGGCGTGGACTCCTGAGTCAGCGCGGCGGCGTCGCCGTTCGACGCGGCGCGCAGGACGGTCCCGATACCGAGCCGTACACCTCGTTGTCGGTGAGCATCAAGAAGGTGTACGGCTCGGTATCGCTCACCCCTCGATCCCCATCATCTCGAAGTACTGCACGAGGTTGTTCTTCAGCGTGATCAGCTCGTTGTTGATCGCGCGCTGCTCGGGCCCCTCGTAGCGCAGCTCCTCGATCAGGATGCGGCTGATCGAGCGGTTGACGCGCTTCATCGGCGAGATCATCTGGCTGTACTCGCGGGGGAGGGGGACGATCTTCTCGCTCTCTTCGATCGCGGCGTCGAGGCCGCCCTCTTGCGCGGCGGCGATGATGCGGCGCGTCTCCTTGGCGGTCTTGCCCTCGATCAGCGGCAGGACCTGCTCCTGCGCCTCCTTCGCGAGGCGGATGATCTCGTTGGTCTGCGTGGCGTTCAGGGCGCCCTCGTCGCGCGCGTGCTTGACGGCGTCGGACGCGAGCGCGTCGCGGCGGATCGCGCTCTTGATCACGGACTTGGAGAGGCCGGTCTTCTCGGCGGTGACGGCGGCGAAGGAGTCCTCGTCCGCTTCCTCCTCGGCCTTCTGCTGCTGCTTCTCCTCGGGGGAGAGCGTCTCGGTCGACAGCGTGACCTTGTTCGCGTCGGGGTGCAGCGACTCGTAGATCTCGCGGCCGCGGTTCAGGTACTTCTCCAGCTCGAGCCCGGTCAGCGACATGCGCACCAGGTTCTCGTCGATCGAGATCAACTCCTGCACGAGCTCGTCGCGGTCGATCACCTGCACCGGGATCTCCTCCCAGCCGAGCTCCTTCGCGGCCTGGTACCGACGCGCGCCGGCCAGCAGCTCGTTCTGCGCGTTGATCGTCACCGGGTGGATCAAGCCGACGCTCTCGAGGCTCTTCTTGAGCGTCGTGACGTCCGTGTAGCTGCGGAGGTACTCGTTGTTCAGGGTGATGTCCGAGAGCTTGCGGACGGAGATGTTCACGGTCGGCGCGGCTTGGGTGAGGGTCGTCATGAGGCGCGGCATGATGCACGCGGCCGGACGCGGATCCAAGCGGAGATCGGCGTCCGCGCGGGGTCCGCGAGCCCGTTCGCGACCGGCCGCCGGGGCCGCGCGGCGCGGTCCGGTCGGGGAGCGCGGACCGGCGTGACCGGCGCTATGCTCGGTCGCATGAACGACGCACACGAACTCGTCCGCGGCCTCTACGCCGCCTTCGCCGCGGGCGACGTCCCCGGCCTGCTCGCGCGCTTCGCGCCGGACATCGTCTGGAACGAGGCGGACGGCAACGTGCTGGCCGACCGCAACCCGTACACCGGCGGCGAGGAGATCGTCGCCGGCGTCTTCGCGCGCCTGCTGGAGGAGTGGCCCGACTTCCGCGTCGACGTCGGCGAGGTCGTCGGCGGCCCCGAGGTGGTGACGATGTTCGGGCGCTACCGGGCGACGCACGCGACGACGGGCAAGGCGCTCGACGTGCAGTGCGCGCACACCTGGTGGCTCGCGGACGGCAAGGTCGCGCGCTTCCAGCAGATGGTGGACACGCTCGGTCTGGACGCGGCGGCGAAGTAGCTTCGCATCGGCCGCGCGATCACCCGCGGTGGCGCCCGTCGCCGACCATGAACCGCCGCATCAACTCTTGGCGGCTGCCGACCGTGAAGTGGCGGTAGATGTCCTTCACGTACCCGCGCACCGTGTTGACCGTCAGGCCCAGGTGGAACGCGATCTGCTTCGCCGACAGGCCGTCGACGAGCAGCGTCAACACCGTCTGCAGGCGCGGCGCCAGCGCGGCGGACCGGCCGCCGTCCTCCTCGGGCACGCCGGCGTCGTGCAACCAGTCGACCTCGCTGCACACGATGTGCGCCAGGCGCAGGTCGCGTTGGGTGAACGGCTCGCGCCCGTGCTTGCGGTGCAGGCCGACGACGGACGTCATGTCGGGCGCGCCGTCGACCGGGTGGTTGCAGAACAGGCTGTGCGCCATGTCGATCTCGGGGCGGCTCGTGTAGAGCGCGTCGCGGACCGCGTCGACGTCGACCAGGTCCTCGAGCCGGCGCGAGTAGGGCAGCAGGTGCTTGTTCGCCACGACCGACGCCGTGTACGGGTTCTCGGGCACGCGGTAGTTCTCCTCCGCGAGCAGCGCGAGCTGGCGCTCCGACAGGTTGTGCAGGATCGAGACCGCGACGACGCGGCCGTCGTCGGTGATGCGCGCGACGTTCCACATCCAGGTCTCGGCGTCGAGCAGGTCGGCGAGCCCCTGCACGAGGTGCGTCTTCTGCGCCATCACGCCGCCGGGCACCGTCGCGCAACTCGCCACGAGCCGGACCAGCGCGCGCACGTCGTCTTCGGCGAGCGGGTCTTCCATCGGGGTCGGCGGCGCGGGAGGAACGCCGCCTCGTCTCCGACGGCCAGCGTAGGCACATCGCTCGAGCCCGGCAATCTCCCCCGCGCCGCTTCACCGCACCGCTCCACCGCGCCGGCGGCCGCGGCGGCCTCCCTCGGCGGGCCCCCCGGTCGCCGCGACCGTCCGGCGGCTTCGAAGCGGACCCCCGGGGGCCGACGCGCCGGGCGAGCGGAGCGGAAAGGTCTCCGGCCCTGGCGACGGGGGACACCCGGGAGTCGACCGGATTAGAGGGACGCCGTCGGCGCCGGAACACCCCCCAAAACGGGGGGGCACCCGTGAGCGCGGGGGGCGCGGACCCGCTTCTCCGGGATTCCTTGGCAGGCCCCGCCCGCCCGTCGCGCCTCGTCCCGTGTCCGGCCGCCGGCGCCCGTTCGGCCCGGCGCGACACCTCCACCGGACCGCGCGGGCCGCCCGAAGCCCGCGCGCAGACCGCAACCGGAACACGGAACACGATCGATGGACACGAACACGATGACCGAGAGCGCGATCGCCGCACCTGCCTTCGACGAGTCGAAGTCCGAGGCCTTCGCCGAGCGCTTCGTCGGCGGGCTCAGCGAGGCCGCCCTGATGCTGATGTACTCGGTGGGGCACCGCACCGGGCTGTTCGACGTGATGGACGGCATGGACTGGGCGACGTCGCAGGGGATCGCGGAGGCGGCGGAGCTGGACGAGCGCTACGTGCGCGAGTGGCTCGGCGCGCTGGTGACCGGCCGCGTGATCGACTACCGGCCCGCGGACCGCACCTATCGCTTGCCCGCCGAGCACGCGCGCTGGCTGACGCGGCGCGCGACGCCGGAGAATCTGGCGGTCGCGTCGCAGTGGTTCAGCGTGCTGGGCGGCGTCGAGACGCAGATCGTCGAGCGCTTCCGCGCCGGCGGCGGGCTCGGCTACGAGTGCTACCACCGCTTCCACGAGACGATGGCGGAGGAGAGCGGGCAGAGCGTCGTCGCCGCGCTGCAGGACCACATCCTGCCGCTGGACGAGGGCCTCGCCGAGACGCTCGCGGCCGGCGCGCGCGTGCTCGACGTCGGCTGCGGCTCGGGGCGCGCGGTGTGTCGCATGGCGCAGGCGTTCCCGGACAGCGAGTTCACCGGGTACGACCTGTGCGCCGACGCGATCGAGGCGGCGCGCGCGCTCGCGGACGAGCTGGGCCTCACCAACGCGCGCTTCGAGGCGAAGGACATCACGCACCTCGAGGACGCCGAGGGTTTCGACCTCGTCACCGCCTTCGACATCGTGCACGACCAGAAGGATCCGGCGGCGGTGCTCGACAACATCCACGCCGTGCTGCGCCCCGGCGGCACCTTCTTGATGCAGGACATCGCCGGCTCGAGCTACCTCGAGAAGAACCTCGACCACCCGACCGGTCCGTTCGGCTACACGATCTCGACGATGCACTGCATGAGCGTGTCGCTGTCGCAGGGCGGCGCCGGGCTCGGGACGATGTGGGGCGAGGAGCTCGCCGAGGAGATGCTGGCCGCCGCCGGCTTCACCGGCACGCGCAAGCACAAGCTGAGCCACGACTTCATCAACGTGTACTTCGTGTCGCGCAAGGACTGAGCGGAGCGAGGACCGATCGAGCGAGGCGGTCGCGGACCGCGCGCGCTGACGGGCTCGGAGGAGCGAGCGAAGGCCCGCTCCTCCGGGCTCGCGCCCTGTCCTGGACCGAGAGCGCGAGGGCGCGGCCGAAATCGCGCTCCGCCGCTGTGCTCGACTTGTCTCTTTGCGCGCCCCTGTGGTAGCAGGAGGGGATGAGCTTCGACGAACTTCAGGACGACGGAGGAACGACGGGGACGGGCGTCGTCGACACCCTCGTGGCTCGACAGCGACAGTTCATCCGATTCCTCGAGGCGCGCGTCGAGTCGCGAGACGCCGCCGAGGAGATCCTCCAAGCGTCGTTCGGGAAGGCGCTGGAGAAGCAGGGGGAGCTCGCGGACCACGACTCCGCGATCCCCTGGTTCTACCGCGTCCTGCGGAACGCGGTGGTCGACCACTACCGGCGTCGCGACGCCACGGACCGGCCGTTGGACGAGGCCGCGCAAGAGCGGGAGTCCGAACGACGCTTCGACGACGAGCTGCAGGGCGAGGTGTGCGCATGCTTCGAGGGGTTGATCCCGACGCTGAAGCAGGAGCACGCCGAGATCCTACGGGCGGTCGACCTCGAGCAGCGCGCGCTCGGCAGCGTCGCCGAAGACCTCGGGATCACGGCGAACAACGCGGGGGTTCGCCTGCACCGAGCGCGTCGGGCGCTCCGCGAGCGCCTGGTCCAGCTCTGCTCCACCTGCGCGGAGCACGGCTGCCTGAACTGCACCTGCGACTCCTCGGGAGGCGGGCGATGCGCGGACTGAGGCGCGCGCCGCGAACTTCCGGAAAGGTGGGAATTCGACCGTAAGGTCGCTCCGCGTGCTTCGTCGGCACCGGCGTCACACCCGAACGAGGAACCCGACATGACCCAGCACGACGACGGCGGCCGACACGAGCCTTGCCGACACCACACGCACCAAGCCTCTCCGACCACGGTGGTCGATCCGTCCGCCGGAGGCACCGAGCTCGAGTACACCTGTCCCATGCACCCGGAGGTCGTGCAACTGGGGCCCGGGAGCTGCCCGATCTGCGGCATGGCGCTCGAACCGAAGGAGATCACCGAGGAGGCGCCCGACGACCACGAGCTGCGCGACATGACGCGTCGGTTCGCGGTGAGCGCGCTCTTGTCCCTCCCGCTCCTGATCCTCTCCATGGGGCACATGTTCGTGCCGGCGCTCGAGGACGCGATCCCGTCCCGCTCGCGAACCTGGATCGAGTTCGCGCTGGCGAGCCCCGTGGTGTTGTGGGGGGCCTGGCCGTTCTTCGTGCGCTTCGCCGCGTCCATCGCGAGCCGAAACCTCAACATGTTCACGTTGATCGGCCTCGGCGTGGGGATCTCCTACCTGTACAGCATCGTCGCGCTGTTGTTCCCACAGGTCTTCCCCGCGCAGCTCCGCGACGCGGACGGAGCGGTCGGCGTCTACTTCGAGGCGGCGGCCGTGATCACGACCCTGGTCCTGCTCGGGCAGGTGCTCGAGCTGCGCGCGCGCAGCCGGACCGGCGCGGCCGTTCGCGCGCTGCTCGGGTTGGCCCCCAAGACGGCGCGACGGTTGACCGAGGACGGCGAGGAGGACGTTCCGCTGGAGCGTGTCGCGGCGGGGGACCGCTTGCGGATTCGACCCGGCGAGACGATCCCGGTCGACGCCGTGATCCTGGACGGCGAGAGCTCGCTCGACGAGTCGATGCTCACCGGTGAACCGATCCCCGTGGACAAGCGGCCGGACGACGAGGTCATCGGAGGGACGCTCAACGTGCAAGGCTCGCTCGTCGTGCGCGCCGCGAAGGTCGGCAAGGACACGCTGCTGGCGCGCATCGTGAAGCAGGTCGCGGAGGCGCAGCGATCCCGCGCGCCGATCCAGAAGCTCGCGGACCGGGTCTCGGCCGTGTTCGTCCCCGCGGTCGTGTTGGTCGCCGTCGCGACCGCGGCCCTGTGGTGGGCGTTCGGTGGAGACGCGCGGGTCCTCGCCGTGACCAACGCCGTGGCGGTCCTCATCATCGCCTGCCCCTGCGCCCTCGGCCTCGCGACGCCGATCTCGATCACCGTCGCGATGGGGCGCGGTGCGTCGGCGGGCATCCTGTTCAAGGATGCTGAGGCGGTGGAGACGCTCCGCGACGTGGACACGCTGGTGGTCGACAAGACCGGGACGCTGACGCTCGGCAAGCCCAGCCTCGTCGGAGTGTGGCCGGCGTCGGGCGTCGAGGAGGACGACGCGCTCCGGCTCGCGGCGTCGTTGGAGCGGGGCAGCGAGCACCCGATCGGAGCGGCGATCGTCTCCGGAGCCGTCGATCGAAGTCTGTCACTCGTCGATTCGGAGGGCTTCGAGGCGATCTCGGGCAAGGGGATCCGCGGACGCGTCGAGGGCCGTGACGTCGTCGTCGGCACGGCACGGTTGCTCCACGAGCTCGGCTTCACCGGCGTGCCGGACGACGAGACCCTGGACGAAGGACGGCGCGGCGGTCGCACCGCGATGCTCGTCGGGATCGACGGCGCATACGCGGCGACCCTCGCCGTGGCCGATCCGATCAAGGACACCACGGCCGAGGCACTCGCCGCGTTGCGCGAAGAAGGCGTGCGCGTTGTGATGCTGACGGGGGACAGCGAGGCGACCGCGCGCGCGGTCGCGGCGAAGATCGGGATCGACGAGGTCGTCGCGGAGGTGCTCCCCGCGGAGAAGGCGGACGTCGTTGCGCGGCTCCAGCGGGAAGGTCGCTTCGTCGCGATGGCCGGGGACGGCATCAACGACGCACCCGCACTGGCGACGGCGCACGTCGGGATCGCCATGGGCACCGGGACCGACGTCGCGATGCACTCGGCGCAGGTGACGCTGGTGAAGGGGGACCTGCAGGGCATCGTCCGCGCTCGCACGCTCTCCCGCGCGACGATCACGAACATTCGTCAGAACCTGTTCTTCGCGTTCGTCTACAACGCGCTCGGAGTTCCGCTGGCCGCCGGCGTGCTCTATCCGCTCGCGGGCGTCCTGCTCAGCCCGATGGTCGCGGCCCTCGCGATGAGCCTGAGCTCGGTGTCCGTGATCGGCAACGCGCTCCGACTGCGGAGGGTCTCGATGTGACGCCGAGCAGCGCTCCGGCGGGCGTCCGTCACCCGGTGGTTTCGTTCGGTGCGAGGCCGACCGCACGGGCCCGGACCTGGACCCTCGTGCGGACCGCCTCCTCGTCGCTGGACGGCCGGGGACCGGCGCGCGAGGATCGAAGCGCGCTGCCGAGCCGCGAGCGCACGACCCGCGTCCGTCGCACGATCCGATCCTCTTCCAAAGGGACCACGTCATGAGCCCGCCCAGCCGTTCGACCACCCGCATCGACGAGATCGCCGATTCGCTCTACCGCATCAGCACCGCTGTCGGCGACGAGGTGATGCCGGGCGGCTTCACCTTCAACCAGTTCCTGCTCGTGGACGAGGAGCCGCTGCTGTTCCACACCGGCCTGCGGGGGATCTTCCCCGCTGTGCGCGACGCGGTGGCGAGCGTGATGCCGGTCGAGCGCCTGCGCTGGGTGTCCTTCTCGCACGTTGAGGCGGACGAGTGCGGCGCGCTCAACGAGTGGCTGGCCGCCGCGCCCGAAGCGCAGCCGCTGTGCAGCCGACTCGCCGCCGTCGTCTCGGTGGGCGACCTGGCGGATCGGCCGCCGCGCGCGCTCGCGGACGGCGAGCGCATCACGATCGGTCACAGCACGCTGCGCTGGATCGACGCGCCGCACGTGCCGCACGGGATGGAGTGCGGCTACCTCTTCGACGAGCGCACGCTCACGCTGTTGTGCGGCGACCTCTTTGCGCAACCGGGCGCGGAGCCGGCGCCGGTCACCGAGTCGGCCGACGACGTCTGGGGTCCCAGCGAGGCGCTGCGCGAGGCCTTCGCCTACGCGCCGCTGCGCGCGTACGACGCCGTGTTCGACCGCCTCGCGGCGACTGAGCCCCATCTGCTCGCCTGCATGCACGGCTCGTCGTACCGTGGCGACGGCGTCGCACTCCTCCGCAAGCTCGCTGCGGCGCTCGCGACCGCGAGCGCGTCCGCCGTGAGGCGCGGTGAATCGTAAGTCTCGCGGTCGCAATCGGGGACGACCCATGTCGTCCCCCCGCCTAGCGCAGCGTCGCCCGCGCCGTCATCGAGATCACTCGCGTCGCCGGCTCGCGGTGGTGGTCCCCGAACCCTGCTTGCCCCGACCTACGCACTAGGACCGACCGAGCCGCGCCCCTCGCGCCGGTAGGATCCTCCGCGGAGGATCTCCGATGACGAAGCGAACGATGGTGGTCGACGGCAACGAGGCCGCGGCGTCGGTGGCGTATCGCACGAACGAGGTGATCGCGATCTATCCGATCACGCCCGCGTCCCCGATGGGAGAGCTGTCGGACGCCTGGTCGTCGGCGGGGCGCCGCAACGTGTACGGCGCGGTGCCGAGCGTGATCGAGATGCAGAGCGAGGGCGGCGCCGCGGGCGCGGTGCACGGCGCGCTGCAGGGCGGGGCGCTGGCGACGACGTTCACGGCGTCGCAGGGCCTGCTGCTGATGATCCCCAACATGTTCAAGATCGCGGGCGAGCTGACGCCGTGCGTGATCCACGTCGCGGCGCGGACGGTGGCGACGCACGCGCTGTCGATCTTCGGCGACCACAGCGACGTGATGGCGGCGCGCTCGTGCGGGTGGGCGATGCTGTGCGCGAACACGGTGCAGGAGGCGCACGACTTCGCGCTCGTGGCGCAGGCGGCGACGCTGGAGTCCCGCGTGCCCTTCCTGCACTTCTTCGACGGCTTCCGCACCTCGCACGAGATCTCGCGCATCGAGGCGCTGGAGGACGACGACGTGCGCGCGCTGCTCGACGACGAGTGGGTCACGGCGCACCGCGGGCGCTCGCTGGATCCCGACCGGCCCGTGTTGCGCGGCACGGCGCAGAACCCGGACGTCTTCTTCCAGGCGCGCGAGGCGTCGAACCCGTACCACGACCGCGTCGAGGCGATCGTCGACGGCGCGTTCGAGCGGCTCGCCGAACGCACCGGGCGCCGGTACGCGGCGGTCGAGTGGGTGGGCGACCCCGAGGCGGAGCGCGCCGTGGTGCTGATGGGCTCGGGCTGCGGCGCCGTCGAACAAGCCGTCGCCGAACTCGCGCGCCGCGGCGAGAAGGTCGGCGTGCTGAAGGTGCGCCTCTATCGTCCGTTCCCGGCGCGCGCGGTCTGCGAGGCGCTGCCGGCGAGCGTGCGCTCGATCGCCGTGCTCGACCGCACCAAGGAACCGGGCGCGCTGGGCGAGCCGCTGTACCAGGACGTCGTCACGGCGCTCGCGGAGCAGCGCGACGAACCGCGGCCGCGCGTGATCGGCGGACGCTACGGGCTCTCGTCGAAGGAGTTCACGCCGTCGATGGCGCTCGCCGTCTTCGCGGAGCTCGCGCGGCCCGAGCCGAAGCGCCACTTCACGATCGGCATCGTCGACGACGTCACCGGCCTGAGCCTGGCGTGGGACCGCGAGCTGTCGCTGGAGGATCCCGACACGAAGCGCGCCGTCTTCTACGGCCTGGGCAGCGACGGCACGGTCGGCGCCGCGAAGAGCACGGTCAAGATCTTCGGAGAGAGCACTGACCTGCACGTGCAGGGCTACTTCGTGTACGACTCGAAGAAGTCGGGCTCGATGACGGTCTCGCACCTGCGCATCGGGCCGCGTCCGATCCGCGGGTCCTACCTGGTCGGCCGCGCGGACTTCGTCGCGTGCCACCAGTTCTCCTTCCTGGAGCGCGTCGACGTGCTGGAGTTCGCCGACGCCGGCGCGACCTTCCTCTTGAACACGGCGCACGGACCGGACGAGGTCTGGGAACAGCTGCCGCGCGAGGTGCAGCGCGCCATCCGCGAGAAGGGGCTGCGCCTGTGGGTCGTCGACGGCGAGCGCGTGGCGCGCGACGCCGGCCTGGGCGGCCGCATCAACACCGTGATGCAGACGTGCTTCTTCGCGCTGTCCAGCCCGTTCCCGCGCGACGAGGCGATCGCGCTGGTGAAGCAGTCGATCGAGAAGACGTACGGCAAGCGCGGCGCGACCGTCGTCGAGCGCAACTTCGCGGCCGTCGACCGCGCGCTCGAGGGGCTGCGCGAGGTCGCGATCCCGGACGCGGGGCGCGGTGACCTGCACCGCTTGCCGCCCGTCCCTCCCGAGGCCCCCGACTTCGTCCAGCGCGTGACCGCGATGATGGTCGCGGGGCGCGGCGAGCTGCTGCCCGTCAGCGCGCTGCCCGTCGACGGCACCTTCCCCGTCGGCACGGCGCGCTGGGAGAAGCGCAGCATCGCGCGCGAGATCCCGATCTGGGACGCCGACCTGTGCATCCAGTGCGGCCTGTGCACGCTCGTCTGTCCGCACGCGGCGATCCGCACCAAGGTCTACGAGCCGAACGGCGCGGCTGCTCCCGACGGCTTCAAGGCCGTGCCGTGGAAGGGCGGCGGCGCGCTGGCGGGTCACGCGATGACGATCCAGGTCGCGCCGGACGACTGCACCGGCTGCGGCATCTGCGCCGACGTCTGCCCGGCGCGCAGCAAGGAGGTCGCGAAGCACAAGGCGCTCGACATGGAGCCCAAGGACCCGCACCTCGCGGTCGAGCGCGCGAGCTTCGCGCACTTCCTGGACCTGCCGCAGATGGATCCGCGGCGGGTGCAGCCGGAGACGGTGAAGGGCTCGCAGCTGCTCGAGCCGCTGTTCGAGTTCTCGGGCGCGTGCTCGGGCTGCGGCGAGACGCCGTACCTGAAGCTGCTGACGCAGCAGCTGGGCGACCGCTTGGTCGTGGCGAACGCGACCGGCTGCTCGTCGATCTACGGCGGCAACCTGCCGACGACGCCGTGGACGACGAACGCCGAGGGCCGCGGCCCCGCGTGGGCGAACTCCTTGTTCGAGGACAACGCCGAGTTCGGGCTGGGCATGCGGCTGGCCTACGAGGCGCACGGCGACCGCGCGCGCGCGATCCTGGACGAGTTCCGGGGCGACGGCGTCGACCCGGCGCTGCGCGCGGCCTTGCTCGAGCGCTGCGAGCGCGACCCCGCGTCGATCCACGAGCGCCGGGAACAGGTCGCGCGACTGCACGAAGCGCTGTCGGGCCTCTCGGGCGACCGCCCCGACGCGCGCGCGCTGGACGAGCTGACCGAGGGCCTCGTCCCGCGCAGCGTGTGGATCATCGGCGGCGACGGATGGGCCTACGACATCGGCTTCGGCGGCCTCGACCACGTGCTGGCGTCCGGGCGGCGTGTGAACGTGCTGGTCCTGGACACGGGCGTCTACTCGAACACCGGCGGCCAGGCGTCGAAGGCCACGCCGCGCGCGGCCGTCGCGAAGTTCGCGACCGACGGGCGCAGCACGCGCAAGAAGGACCTGGGCATGATCGCGATGGCGTACGGTGACGTGTACGTCGCGCAGATCGCGATGGGGGCGAACCCGAAGCAGACGGTCGAGGCGCTGGCGGAAGCCGAGTCCTACCCCGGGCCGTCGCTGGTGATCGCCTACAGCCACTGCATCGCGCACGGCATCGACATGCGCGGCGCGATGGGGCACCAGAAGGAGGCGGCGCGCTCCGGCTTCTGGCCGCTGTTCCGCTACGACCCGCGGCGCGCCGACCGCGGCGAGAACCCGTTCCGCCTGGACAGCCGCAAGCCGACCAAGCCGTTCGCCGAGTTCGCGGCGAAGGAGGCCCGCTTCGCCATGTTGCGCCACGCGAACCCCGAGCACGCCGACGCGCTGCTCGCCCGCGCGCAGCGCGACCTGGACGAGCAGTGGAGGCTGTACGAGCAGATGGCCGACGTGCAACGGTCGGTCCCGGACCGCGAGGAGGAGACGGTATGAGCGCGCCCGACCTGTCGACGACCTGGATGGGCCTCGAGCTCTCCGGACCGCTGGTGGCGTCCGCCTGCCCGCTGACCGGCGACGTCGAGTCCGCGCGGCGCCTGGAGGACGCGGGCGTCAGCGCGATCGTCATGCCGTCGCTGTTCCAGGAGCAGGTGGAGCACGAGGAGCTCGAGCTCGGGCGCCTGCGCGACTTCGGCGCGGAGAGCTACGGCGAAGCGAGCGACTACTTCCCCGAGCTCGCCGCGTACAACACCGGCCCCGACGGCTACCTGCGCCTGGTCGAGGACCTGCGCGGCGCGCTGTCGATCCCCGTGGTCGCCAGCCTGAACGGCGTCTCGGCGGACGGCTGGGCGCGGCACGCCCGCGCGGTCGTCGACGCGGGCGCGCACGCGGTCGAGCTGAACCTGCACCACGTGCCGACCGACCCCGACGTCTCGAGCGCGGAGGTCGAGGAGTCGCTCCTGGCCCAGGTGTCCGCCGTGCGCGGCGCGGTCGACGTGCCCGTGTCGGTGAAGCTGGGCGCGCACCTCACGGCGCCCGTGCACCTCGCGCGGCGGATGGGGGAGGTCGGCGCGAACGGCGTCGTCGTGTTCAACCGCGCGGTGGACCCGGACCTCGACGTCGAGGCGCTGCAAGTCGTGCCGCGCCTCGAGCTCAGCCGCTCGAGCGAGATGCGCGCGTCCTTGCGCTGGATCGCGATCCTCTCCGCGCGCACCGACCTGTCGCTGGCGTCGACCGGCGGCGTGCACTCGGCGGAGGACGCGCTCAAGCTGCTGCTGGCCGGCGCGAACGTCGTGACGCTGGCGTCGGCGCTGCTGCTGCACGGCCCGTCCTTCGCCCGCGGCCTGCTCGACGGACTCTCGACCTGGCTCTCCGAGCACGAGTACGACTCGGTCGCGCAGCTGATCGGCAGCATGAACCTGGACCACTGCCCCGACCCGAGCGCCTACGAGCGCGGCGGCTACATGCGCGCGCTGACGTCGTTCACGAGCCCGATGCCGTAGCGGGCGCCCGCGAGCGAGCCGGGGGCGGCGCGCCGCGGTCGCCGCTCGTGGCGCGTTCGGCGAGCGCGGCGGCGCGATCCGCGGCCCTCGCCGTTTCAAACGTCCACGCGCCCGACTTCCGCGTGGACGGCACGCCCGAAGCGCTAGACTCGCGGTCGTCGTTCGCCGCTCGACGCAACCTCGGAGTCGTGCCATGTCTTCCCGACCGCTCCTGTCCGTTCTGATCCTCGGTCTCGGTTGCGCGTGTCGCGTCGGCCCGGACTACGCGCCGCCCGAGGTGGAGGTCGCCGAGCGCTTCGGCGAGGGGCGTGACGACCTCGCGGACGCGCCGGTCGACGCCTGGTGGGAAGGCTTCGACGACCCGCTGTTGCAGGCCCTCGTCGAGGAGGCCTTCGCGGCGAACCACGACGTGCGGGCGTCGCTCGAGCGCGTGCGCGTCGCGCGCGCGCTGCGTCGCGTCGAGTCGAGCGGGTACTGGCCGCAGGTCGGCGTCGGCGCGGGGTACACCTGGGACCGGATCAGCGAGGGGAACCCGCGCTTCGGCCCGGCGGTGGAGGCGGGCCTGTTCCCGCGCGACATCGAGTACTGGGACGTCGGCTTCGACGTCGCCTGGGAGCTGGACGTCTTCGGCGGGACCGCACGCGGCGTGGAAGCGGCGACGGCCGAGCTGCAGGCCGAGGAGCTGGAGCGCGGCGCGTTGATGCTGTCCGTCGCCGCCGAGGTCGCGCGCGAATACGTCGAGCTGCGCGCGAACCGGGAACGCCTGCGCCTCTTCGAGGGCCGCGTCGAGGACGAGCGCGCGCGCAACGCCGTCCTGGCGCGGCAGCGCGACGGCGGCTACGTCCCGGCGACCACCGTGATGCGCGGTCGCGCGGCCGTGCTGGACCTGGAGTCCCGCGTGCCGACGCTCGAGGCGGAGGTGCGCGCGGGCGAGTTCCGGCTGGCCGTGCTGCTGGGCCGCCGACCGGACGAGGGCGTGCCCGAGCTCGCCGACGCCGGCGCGCTGCCCGCCGCGCCCGCCGGCGTGCCGCTGGGCCTGCCGTCGGACCTCCTGCGCCGCCGGCCGGACGTGCTGGCGGCGGAGCGACGGCTGGCGGCCGCCACCGCGCAGGTCGGCGTCGCGACGGCGGACTACTACCCGAAGTTCTGGCTGACCGGGTCGCCGTACCTCGAGGCGCGGGACTTCGAGGACCTCTTCCAGTCGTCGAGCACCGGGTGGAAGTTCGGGCCCGCCGTCGAGTGGAACCTGTTCTCCGCCGGCCGCGTCGACGCGCGGGTGGACGCGGCCGAGGCGCGGCGCGCGGAAGCGGGCATCGCGTACGAGGCGACCGTGCGACGCGCGTTCGAGGAGGTGGAGTCGAGCCTCGTGCGCTACGGCAAGGCGACCGAGTCGCTCGCGCACCAGGGCGAAGCGGTCGCGCTGTTGCGCCGCAACGAGGCCGTGCAGGCGCGGCGCCGTGACGCCGGCATCGCCACGGAGCTGGAGCGCCTGGACTCGCGCATCGACGCCGCGGTCGCGCGACTCGCCCTGGTGGACCGGGAGGAGCTCGTGTGGACGCAGCGGGTCGCGCTGCACAAGGCGCTGGGCGGCGGGTGGCCGTCCGCGGAGCGCGTCGCGCGCGAGGCGGCGGCGCGGGACACCCAGGTCGAGGGAGGGGACTCGTGATGCGGCGCGCCGCGGCGGTCCTGCTCGCGAGTTTCGCGGTCGCGTGCGCCCCCGGGTCGCCGGACCACTACCAGGGCTACGTCGAGGGCGACTACGTCTACGTCTCGTCGCCCTTCGGCGGCCGGCTCGAGCGCCTGGGCGTCGTCGAGGGCGCGCCGGTCGACGCCGGCGCGCTGCTGTTCGAGCTGGATCCGGAGCCCGAGTCGTCGCGGCTGGCCGAGGCGAACGAGCGCCTCGCGGCGGCGCGCGCGCGCCTCGCGGACCTGGAGGTCGGCAGCCGACCCTCGGAGCTGGCCGCGGTCGAGTCGCGCCTCGCCGGCGCGCGCGCCGCGCTGGACCTGGCCGAACTCAACTACGCGCGGCGGTCGGAGCTGTACGAGGCCGGGCACACCGACGCGGTCACGGCGGAGGAGCTGGACCGCTTCCGCGCCGATCGCGACGGGCGGCGCGCGGACGTCGCCGCGCTGCAGGCCGAGCTCGAGACCGCGCGCCTCGGCGGTCGGGAGGGCGCGCTCGACGCGGCGCGCCGCGAGGTCGCCGCGCTGGAGGCCGCGCTCGAGGAGCGCGCGTGGGC
>JAUHYB010000207.1 GCA_030426745.1 bacterium | reverse complement strand
CGCTGGTGGGCAGGCGACCCTCGGTGCGCTCGATCTGCTCGAACGACTTGTAGGAGCGGTCCTTCAGCTTCTGCAGCTTGCGGTTCTCCGACTCGAGGACCTCGATCTGCAGCGCGAAGTCGATGTCATCGGTGTGGTAGACCCAGGTCTCGATGCGCTTGGGGATCGTCAGCTTCTCGACCTTGATGTGGTAGATCGTGACGTCGAGGTCGTCGACCTTGGTCTTCTCGGTCTTGTCGATGTAGAAGCCGCCGCCCGAGTAGGTGCGGTCCAGGAAGTCCTGGTAGTTCTTGTAGGGGTTGTTGATCTCGACGACGACCTGCTTCTCGCCGTCCTCCTCCGACTCGGTGACCTCCTGCTTCTTCTTCTTCATGTTCTCCTTGATGAACGCGATCATCAGGAGCTCCGGCGTGTGTTCGTGGGTGAACTTCGTGTCCGGGTCGGTGAAGAAGTAGGACTTGTCGGAGCGGTACTTGGCCGCGAGCCAGGCCTCGTCCGTCTTGAGCGCGATGCCCGACCAGTCCTTCGGCGGCTTGAACTGGAAGCCGAAGCGCTTGTCCTCGTGCACCCCCTTCTTCTGGAGGGCGGCCGGCTGGGTCGGCGAGGCGGTGCGGGGAGCGGTGTAGGCCAAGGTCACCGGGACGAGCAGTCCGAGCGACAGGAGCGAGGTGGCGAGGCGCATGGGTGTCACCTGTGTCTGTCTCGAGTTGTGGTAGCGAGCGTGCGAGCGGAGTCGAGTCTATCGGGGTCCGGGGAGCCCCTCCACGGAAGGCGCGCGGCGCGGGGTCCGCGGTCTCCCTCGGGGGACGGAACGCGGTCCGTCGCTGTTGGAAACTTCCGAGAGGGAGACGCCCCCAACCGCGTTCTTGGGTCCGCGACACGGGCTTTTTCGTGGACCGAACGCGAGAATTCACGCCGGATGCACGCGGGGGACGCGGCTGTCCCGAATCAGGGCAGATACCGAAAGGTGACACGCCGCGCGGCCCCCCGGGCGCGTCGCGCCCGGCGCGCGCCTCCGCGAGCGATGCGTCCGGCGCGAGGTGTCCGGCGTGAGGTGTCCGGCGCGCGGACCGTCCGCCCAACGCGGCGCGCCGCGCGGCCGGGGTCGGCCTCGCGGCGCGCGCGAGTCGATCGCGCCCGGGATCGCCCCGCGCGCCTGCCGACGACGACGGCCGGTCAGGCCGTCTGCATGTCGTAGACCTTGATCATGTCCTCGAGCGTCTTCTTCGCGACGCCGCCCGCGTGGCCCGCCTGGCCGAAGGCGATCATGCGCGCCTTGCAGACCTCGGCCATCGCGGCGCGCGCCGGCTTCAGGTAGTAGCGCGGGTCGAACTCGGCCTTGTTCTCCTCGAAGGCCTTGCGGATGGCGCCGGTGATCGCGAGGCGGTTGTCCGTGTCGACGTTGATCTTGCGCACGCCGTTGCGGATGCCCTCCTGGATGTCCTCGACGGGCACGCCGTAGGTCTCCGGGATCTCGCCGCCGTACTGGTTGATGATGTCGATCAGCTCCTGCGGGACGGACGAGCTGCCGTGCATGACCATGTGGCAGTCGGGCATGCGCTTGTGGATCTCGCGGATCACGTCCATGCGCAGCACCTTGCCGGTCGGCTTCTTCTTGAACTTGTAGGCGCCGTGCGAGGTGCCGATCGCGACGGCCAGCGCGTCGCAACCCGTCTCGGCCACGAACTGCCCGGCTTCCTCGGGGTCGGTCAGGTGGTCCTGCGCTTCCTCCTCCGAGAGGCCCGCGCCCTGGCCGTCCTCGATGCCGCCCAGGCAACCGAGCTCGGCCTCGACCGTCACGCCGCGCGCGTGCGCGTACTGCACGACCTCGCGCGTCACCTTGACGTTGTAGTCCCACGAGGCGGGCGTCTTGCCGTCCTCCTCGAGCGAGCCGTCCATCATCACCGAGGTGAAGCCCATCTCGATCGCGCTGATGCACGTCGCCGGCGAGTTGCCGTGGTCCTGGTGCATCGCGATCGGGATGTTCGGGTTCAGCTCCGCCGCCGCCAGCATCAGGTGGCGCAGGTAGTTGTCGTCCGAGTACGACCGCGCGCCGCGCGACGCCTGCACGATCACCGGCGAGTCGGTCTCCCGCGCCGCCGTCATGATCGCCTGGATCTGCTCCATGTTGTTGACGTTGAAGGCGGCCACGCCGTAGCCGTTCTCGGCGGCGTGGTCCAGCAGGACGCGCATCGGGATGAGGGCCATGTCTCTCGTGATCTCGGTCTCGGGGGTGGTGGTTCGGGTCCGCGGACGGGCGCCGCGCGAGGGAGCGAGGATAGCGCGGCGGGGGGTGGCGTGCAGCGACCGTCCGGGCGAAGCGCGCGCGATCCGGCGCGGCTCAGCGTCGCAGGGCGGCCGCGGCGCGCTCGCCCAGCGCGAGGAGGTCGCTCTCCAACGCGCGCCGCTCCGCCTCCAGCGCCTCCGCCGTCGCCGTCGCGCCGACCGCGCGCGGCGCGGCGACGGCCAGGGCGAGGCGGGTGAAGGGCAGCGGGACGCGCAGGCGGTCCCAGGTGGCTAGGCGCCATGACGCGCGGGCGGCGGTGGCGACGCACAGGATCGGCGCGCCGGAGAGCTGGGAGAGCAGGATCGCGCCCTCCTTCATGACGCGCGGCGGGCCCTGGGGGCCGTCGGGCAGGATCACGGGCGACGCGCCCTGCTTCGCGGTCAGGCGGTAGAGGTCGCGCAGGGCCTTCACGCCCGAGCGCGTCGCCGATCCGCGCGCGACGAGGCCGCCCATGCCCTCGAGCACGCGCGTCACGAGGTCGCCGTCCACCGACGGGCTGACCATGTAGGCGAGCGGCTTGCCGCGCGCGCGGAAGCGCCGCGACAGCAGGCCGACGCCGGCGACGAGCTCGTCGTGCCAGAAGCACAGCACGACCGGGCGGTCGCCGGCGAGCGCGGCCTCGAGGTGTTCGCCGCCCTCGACGACGCGCACCCGCCAGCTGGCGCTCAACAGCCGGATCACGCCGCGGAGGAGGGGCGCGGCCAGCGCGTAGGCGGCGCGGCGCGAGCGCGTGCGGCGACGCCCCGAGGCCGGCGGCCGCGGCGCGGGACCGGCGTACAGCGGGCCGGGGCGCGTCGGCGCGGTCGGCGCGGGCTCGGCGCGCGGAGGGGAGCCGGGCGAGGCCTCGGCGCGGTCCTGCGCGGCGCCCGCGCCCGGCGACGGCGGTCGCGGTGGCTCGGGCCCGGCGTCGCGTCCCGCGGCGTGGTCCGCGCGCGCGTCCTCGCCGCGCGCCGGCGTGGTCTTCGGAGCGTCGTCCACGTCGCTACGCCGTCGCCGCCAGGTGGTCGAGGATGTCGCCGACCCTCGTCATGCGCGCGGCGTCCTCGTCGCTGATCTCGATCTCCAGTCGGTCCTCGAGCTCGACCAGCAGCTTCAACGCCTTGGGCGAGTCGATGCCGAGGTCGGCGACGAGGTCCTGTTCGGGCGAGATCTCCGCGCGGGGCGTCCCGCTGATCTCGGCGAGGATGTCGAGGGCTTGCTCACGGTGCTTCATCGGGGGGAGCGGAGCGTCTCGGGCTCCGCGTCGCTCGGTCGTGCCTCGTCCAGCCGCTCGAGTCGGCCGTCGAGGTAGCGGTCGCGCAGCTCTCCGCGCTGCACCTTGCCGCTGGAGGTCTTGGGGATGCGTCCGCGGCGCACCAGCGCCACGTCGTGGAGGGTCAGGCCGACCTCGCGGCCGATCGCGCCGCGGACGTCGCGCGCGAGCGTCGCGAGTTCCGACGGATCCGTCGCCGTGGTCTCGACGACGACGACCGCCTGCTCGCCCTGCGCGCCGCCGTCGACGGAGAACGCGCCGGCGCGCGACAACCCGCCGCCGCCGGCGACGCGCTCCGCGCACCACTCGAGCTCGTGCGGCATCAGGTTCGCGCCGCGCAGGATCAACAGGTCCTTGGTGCGGCCGGTCAGGTAGAGCTCGCCGTCCTGCAGGAAGCCGAGGTCGCCGGTGACGAGCTCGCCGTCCCGCAGCGCGCGCGCCGTCGCCTCGGCGTCGCCGCGGTAGCCCGCGAACACGCCCGGCCCCGCGACGCGCACGGCGCCGACGGTGCGCTCGGGCAACGCGTTGCCGTCCTCGTCGACGACGCGCACGCGCGTGTCCATCACCGGCGCGCCGACGCAGGCGACCTCGCGCCCCGTGTCGTCGCCGGGCACCGGCGCGGTGCGCGGGCCCGCGGCGCGGCGGTCGATCGTGACGGCCAGCGTGCCCTCGGCCAGGCCGTAGCTGGGGCGCAGCGTGCCGGCGTCGAAGCCGAGCGGCGCGTGCCCGCGCGTGAACGCCGCGACCGTCGCCGGTTGCACCATCTCCGCGCCGGTCAGGCCGACGGCCCAGCGCGACAGGTCCGCGTCGCCCAGCCGCGACGGCGTGTCGCGCTCGACGCAGGCCTGGTACGCGAAGTTCGGCGCGGGGGAGATCACGCGGTCGCGGCGCGCGATCGCCGCGAGCCACGTCTCGGGCCGCGCGAGGAAGGCGCGCGGCGGGATCAGGTCCAGGCTCCAGCCGTGCACGACGCACGACAGGAGGCAGCCGACGAGGCCCATGTCGTGGTGCAGCGGCAGCCATGACACGCCGTGCGGCCGCGGCTCGCCCGGCGCGACGCGCAGCACGCCCAGCGCGTCGGCGATCGCGCGCACGTTGTGCAGCGCGGCGGAGTGGCGCACGCGCACGGCGCGCGGGACGCCGGTGGATCCGCTGGTCAGCTGCAGGAACGCGTCGCCGTTCGCGCCGACCGTCGGCGCGACGAAGTCCGCGGGCGTGAGGTCGTCCAGCTCGGCCGGCGTGCGCACGCGGTCGGCGACGCGCGCGATCCCGTGTTCGCGCGCGGCGTCGCGCACGCCGTCGCCCGTGACGAGCACCGGCGCGTCGAGGCGCTCGAGCAAGCCGTCCAGCTTGTCGAGGTGCGCGCGCCCCGTGCCCATGGCGCCCGCCGGCGCGACGGCGACCGGGAGCGCGCCGCGCGCGATCGCGCCGAACCAGGCGTCGATCCAGTCGTGCGAGGTGTCGAGGGCGACGAGCACCACGTCGCCCTCGCCGACGCCGAGCGCGGCGTAGCGGGCGGCGCGCGCGCGGGCGGCGCGCAACACCTCGGCGTAGGTCCGCGCGTCCGCGGCGCCGCGCCGGTCGAGCACCGCGACCGCGGCGTCCGGTACGTCGCGCGCGGTCCGCGCGAGCGCGTCGATCAAGGTCTCCGCGGCAGCGCTCGACGGCGACTCCACCGGCGTCCCCCCTGAACCCTGCATCACGCGGTCCCGGCCTCCAGATGCGCGAGACCGGACGCGATCGACTTCTCGATGCGCCGGCGCGACTCCTCGAAGATCGACTCCTGCAGGTCGCCGCGGTCGATGCCGAAGGTCGCCATGTCCGCCTCGAGCTCGTCGAGGATCGGCGGGACCTTCGCGAGCACCTGCTCGACGCGCCCGCGGATGCGCGCGCCCTCGGCCGCGGCGCGCGACGGATCCTCCCCGGCGCCGAGCCCGGACACGCGGTCCTCGACCCACAGGTGGTTGAACGCCAGGTGGCGCGCCTCGTCCTCCAGCACGCGGCCGGCGAGCTCGGTGAACAGCGGGTCGACGTCGCGCTTGCGCAGCTCCTCGAGCGCGCGCTTCGCGACGACCTCGCTGACCAGCGAACCCGGCAGCCAGTCGACGGGCTCGTCGGCCATGATCTCGGCCTGGAACAGGTAACCCGACGGCATGCGGCGGATCGGCAGCGGCGTGCGCGCGAGGCGGCCGTAGTAGCGCGTGAACAGCTCCATGTGCCGCGACTCGTCGACCATCTGCGTCGACAGGTACAGCTGGCTCTCGACCTCGCTGGTCTCGCCGAGCTTGCGGATGATGTGCGCGATCGAGTACAGCCCCGCCTGCTCGCCGGTCAGGATCGGCGACAAGACGCGGGCGAGCGCGTCGAGGTGCGCGTCCTTGGTCGGCGTACCGCTCGACTCCCAGTCGAGCTCGGTGGGGGACCAGGAGCTCTTCAGCGCCTGGTGCCAGACGCGCATCAGCCGTCCCTTCGCCAGGTCCGGCAAGGCCTTGTAGATCTGCATCTCTCGTCGCGCGCGGCGTC
>JAUHYB010000206.1 GCA_030426745.1 bacterium | reverse complement strand
CCCCCCGCTCTCCCCCCGTCCCCATGACCGAGCTGTTCCACCGCATCAAGGTCTTCGTCTACCGGATCAAGGACGACCGACCCGACTACCTGCTGCTGCAGCGGGACCACGGCGTCGAGAGCTCCTGGGGCCCCGTGCAGGGGACGATCCACTTCGGCGAGCAGCTCGAGACCGCGGCGCAGCGCGAAGTGCACGAGGACATCGGCCTCGCCCGGCCGCTCGACCTGATCGACCTCGAGATGCCGGCGCGCTGGGTGCTCGGCGACGAGGAGGTCATCGAGTGGCACTACGCCTTCCAGGCGTTGCCCGACTGCGACCGGCGCTTGCAACTCGCGCCGAACTGGCGCGACGCGCGCTGGAGCGACTTCGGCAAGGCGTTCCCCGAGCTCGCGCTCGAGGTCGACCGCGCCGCGATCCTGCGGCTGCACTCGCTGCTGAACGCCGCGTAGGGGGACGCCGCACCGCCCGCGCTCCTTCGAGCGGATCGAGGAGGGGCAGCGTCGCCGACGCTGCCCCTCCTCGATCACCCCGGAGGGCCGGAACGCGCTGCCGTGCTCCTCTACGCGAAGTCGAGCAGCGGGTACTTCGCGCCCAGCACGGCCTCGGCGTCCGCGCCGAACCAGCGCTGCGCCACCGTCGCGTACACCGACCGGAAGTCCGTCGTGTGCACGAGGTCGCCGTCCTTCAGGCGATCCAGCCGCGGGGCCTCGCCGTACAGGCCGCCCTTCACCGGCGCGCCCATCACGAACATCGGCCCCGCCGTGCCGTGGTCCGTCCCGCGCGAGCCGTTCTCCGCGACGCGGCGGCCGAACTCGGAGAACACGACGACCATGCACTCGTCGCCCGCGGTGCGCCCGCGCAGGTCGCCGCAGAAGACGGCGAGCCCCTCGTCGAGCGTGCGCATCAGCTGGTCGTGCTGGCGGCGCTGGTCGCGGTGCGTGTCGAAGCCGTTCAGGTCGACCGAGATCACGCGACCGCCGATGCGCGCGTCGATCAGCGACGCGGCCACGCGCAGGGCGCGGCCGAACGCGCTGTTCGGGTAGTCCGCCGCGGTGCGGTACGAGCGCGCGGCGTCGCGGATGCGGCGCGACGACGCGTTCGCGTCGGCCTGCACGCCGCGCAGGCGGTCGAGCGCCGGGTTGCCCGTCGACTCCGGCGCCGCGTCGCTCGCCTCGGGCGTCTGGCCGAACCAGCGGTAGCTCTCGGGGATCTCGAAGGCGACCGGCGCCGACGTCGGCGAGTGCAGCGAGTAGGGCACCTGCTTGCCGATGTGCACCATGCGCTCGGGCGCCGCCTCCTTCGGGAAGGCCTCGCGCACGAGGCGCGGCACCCAGCCCTCGCCGACCGCGCGGCCGCGCGCGTGTGCCGTGTGCCACACGTCGTACGACTTGAAGTGCGAGCGGATCGGGTTCGGGTACCCCGCGCCTTCGACGATCGCGAGGCGCCCCGCGTCGTACATCGACTTCAAGCCCTTCAGCTCGCCGTGCAAGCCGCGCTCGTCGTCGAGCGCGAGCACCTGGTCCGCGTTCAGCCGGATCGAGTCGCGCACGCGGCGGTACTCGTCGTTCGCGTACGGCACGACCGTCGACAGACCGTCGTTGCCGCCGCTGAGCTGAACGAGGACCAACGTGCGGCCGTCGCGCTCGTCGCCGCCGCCGAACAAGCGCACGGCCGCGCTCGCGGGTCCGGCGCCGAAGCTCGCGGCCAGCACGCCGCCGCCGGCGGCCAGGAAGGATCTGCGGTCGATGCGCATCGTTCGTCCTCTCGCGATCACGACAGTTGCGCGGCCGGCGTCGCCAGCAACCAGTGCAGCGCGCGCCGCAACACGTCCTCGGCGGACGGGTCGTCCAGCAGCGCGCCGTCCTCCAACCCGAGCGCCTCGCGCTCCTGCGCCAACCGGCGCGTCAGCTGCTCGCGCAGGTCCGCCGGCGGATCGATCGCGAGCGCCGCGTCCAGCATGCGGTCCGCGATCGCCGCGTCCGTCGTCACGCCGGCCTGCGAGAAGCGCCACGCCAGGTTGATGCGCGGCTGGTACAGGTCACCGATCGCGGAGCGCAGGTCGCGCAGCTGCTTCGGCATCTGCGGACGGCCGTTCTCGTCCAGCTCGCCCTCGCCGTCCATCATCTGGTCGGACGCCGACCCGTCGTCCATCACGGGCCCCTGGCCGTCGTCGCCCATCCTCTCGTCCGACATCATCTCGTCGTCCGCGGGGCGCCCCTGGCCGGCGCGCGCGAGCAAGCCGCGGCCCGCGAGCACCTCTTCCCACTCGACGACGCCCAGCGCCATGCCCGCGAGGTTGCCGCGCAGCATCAACGACGACGTCGTGATCCACGCGGTGCCCTCGTCCCAGCCCTTCACGCTGGGCGGGAAGAACAGCTCCTGCCCGAGCTCCGCCGCGCCCTCGCGCACGAAGCCCGCGGGCAGCGGCATGTCCAGCCGCCGCGAGCACCCGACCAGGTAGTCGACCGGCCCTTGCACGCGCGTCCCCACCACCTCGTCGCGGTAGAACGCCGGGTCGAGCAACAGCGAGCGCAGCATCGGCGCCAGGTCGTAGTTCGCCTCGCGCAGCAGCGCCGCGTAGAAGTCGAGGCGCTCCGCCGTCGGCGGCACGCCTTCCAGGTACTCGACCACGCGGCCGGCGACCCAGCGCGCGCACGCCTCCTGCTCCAGCAGGATGTCGACGACGTCGTCGCCGTTGAACCGACCCTCTTCGCCCAGGATCTCCTTGCGGCCGAAGTCGTGCTGGCGGCGGCGGAAGTCGTACTCGCCGTCGATCCCGACGCGCATGCCGGTCAGCGCGCGCGCGACGTTCTTCACGTCGTCCTCGGTGTAGTTGCCCTCGCCCAGGCTGAACAGCTCGAGCAGCTCGCGCGCCAGGTTCTCGTTGTTGTTGCCCTTGCGGTTCGCGTCGTTGTCCAGGTACTTGAGCATGCCCGGGTCGTGCACGATCCCGCGCAGCATCGCGCCGTAGTTGCCCAGCGACTCCGCCCGCAGCATCTGGTGCTGGCGCGCCATCGCGACGGAGTTGCGCACGTCGCGGTACGAGCTGGTGAAGAAGCCGTGCCAGAACAGCGCCATCCGGTCGCGCAGCGGGTCGGCGCCGGACGCCATGACCTCGATCCACCAGTTGGTGTACGCGCCCATCTGGAAGCGGTCCTGTCGGCGCGTCGCGCGGCGCAGGCGCTGCCGCTGCTCGTCGCTCAGACCGCGGCGGTCGACCCGCGCCATCTCGCCGGGACCCTTCACGTAGAAGGGCTCGACCGGGGCGCCGCCGCTGACCAGCTGCTCGACGACCTCCTCGGGCCGCCGCGCGAGCGCCGCCGCGACCTCCGCGGGCGTCGCGCCGAAGCCGGCGCGGTTGTAGAGGTGCTCCACGTTCCGCGCGTTCCACTCCAAGCTGCGGCGGGCTTGCGCGGTCGCGCGGTCGCCGCGCGCGGGGTCCGCGCCGTCGGCGACGCCGGCCGAGACGGCGGGCAGGGACAGGAGGAGGGCGGCGAGGCCGCCGAGGAGGTGCGTGGCGCGCATGGTGCTGGGAGGGACGAGGCCGTCGGAGCGGAACTCGAAACGATCCGGGCTCGAATCAGGCTGGGCTCGAATCGGGCTGGGCTCGAATCAGGCTGGGCTCGAATCAGGCTGGGCTCGAATCGATCTTCGCCCAACCTCCGCGGGCTGTCGAGGTTCCGCGGCGCGGCGCTCAATGGAGACACCCGGCCGGGGACGCCAGCGCGCGGTGCAACGCCCGCCGCACCACCGGCTCCGCGGCGGGCCGGCGCAACCACCCGGAGTCCTCCACCCCGGCCGCCCTGCGGTCCGCCGCGATCGCGCGGGCCCAGTCGGCTTCGAGCTCCCGCGGCGCGCGGATCGCCAACCCGCGTTCCGCGACCCAGGCCGCGAGGTCGCGCTCGTCCCGCACGCCGTCCTCGAGCGCGCGCGGCGCGAGGTGCGTCCGCGCCGCGTCGCGGGCGCGCAGGCGGCTCGCCCACTCCTCCGCGCGCCGCAACATGACCAGCCGCAAGCCGGTCGGCGGCAGCTCGAGCACCGGCACCCCCCGCAGCGACCCGGGTCCGATCTCCGCCGTGGTCGCCGCGTGCATGCGCAATACGTCGTCCGCGCCCAGGGCGCCCACCAGCACGCCGCAGTGGTTCGCCCGCGTCATCAGGCCGGAGGTCGTGATCCAGTCGTTGTCGCGCGGCCAACCGTCGACCCCCGGCGGCGC
Organism: bacterium; assembly: GCA_030426745.1. GTDB lineage: Bacteria > Planctomycetota > UBA1135 > UBA1135 > JACKHV01. The sequence goes on along the minus strand of JAUHYB010000206.1, from coordinate 1,860 downwards.
GAAGAGGTCCTCTCCGGCGAGCGCGGCCGCGATGCGCAGCTCCAGCGGCGCCACGTCGAGCCGGCAGCGGTGCGCCGCCCCGAGGTACTGGTCGAGCGGCGACGCCTGCCGCCTCCCGACGACCTCGTCGCGATAGAACTCCGGGTCGAGGAAGAGCGCGCGCAGCACGGGATCCAGCTCGTAGCCGCTCTCGCGCAGCAGCCGCGCGTAACGCTCGAGCCGCGCCTCTCGCGGCGGAACGCCCTCCAGGTACGCCAGCATCCGGCCGGCGACGTGCCGCGCGCACTCCGGACGCTCCAGCAAGAGGGCGACGACCTCGTCGGGACCGAAGCGCCCCTCCCGACCCAGGACGGTCTTCGAGCCGCCGTCGTGGTGCTCGGGACGGAACCGCGGGCGGCCCGCGTCGTCGAAGGAGAGCCCCGTCAGCGCCCGCGCGACCTCGCGCACGTCGCGCTCGGTGTAGTTCCCCTCACCCAGCGAATACAGCTCGAGCAGCTCGCGCGCGAAGTTCTCGTTGCCCTCGCCCGCGCGGTTCACGTGGGCGTCGAGGTACACCAGCATCGCCGGGTCGTGCACGATCCCGCGCAAGAGGTCGCCGAAGTTCCCCAGCGCGTTGCGTCGCAGGAAGTCGTGCTGCGTCGCGACCATCCCGGAGTGGCGCACGATCCGGACCGAGGTCGTGAAGTAGCCGTGCCAGAACAGCGTCATGCGCTCGCGCAACGGGTCGGCCCCGGACAGCATCGCGTCGATCCACCACAGCGCGTAGCCGCGTAACTGCTGCTGGTTCGCGACGCGCAAGCGGTGCTCGTAGCCCTCCGGCGGGCCCGGGCGGCACGCCTCGCGGATCGCGGCGAGGTCGACGATCGCGAACGGCGCGACGCCGCGACCGCCGCGCAGCAGGCGCTCGACCTCCGCCTCGCGGCCGCGCGCGACCGCCGCTCGCAGCTCCGCCGGCGTCGCGCCGAAGCCCGCGCGGTTCGCCAGGTGCCGCGCCGCGTCCGCGTCCCAGGGCGCGGGAGGGGCGGGCGGCCCGGCGGTTCGCGAGCACGCCGCGAGCTGGGACGCCGCGAACAGGGCCGCCGCCACGCACGCGACGATCCACGGCGCGCGACGCCCCGCGACCGCGCGGCGCGCTCGGCCGCACGAAGGCCGGACGACCGCGACCGCGGGCACTCCTCCTGCCGGCGGCGCGCCGTTGCGAGCTGCGCGCCGCCTCCCTCTCTCCATCGGGCTCACGCGACCGACAATGCGGCTCCCGCGCGAGCGGGTCCCGCGGCCCCGAGGCTTCGATTCGGTCCCCCGGCGCGCGGCGCCGCGCTAGACTGCGCGGCTGTACCACGACCCCCGGACCCCCGAGGAGCCTCACGATGATCTCCCTCCGCACGATCGCGCCCGCCCTGCTCTGCCTGGCCGCCGCCTGCGCGAGCACCCAGCACGACACCCACTCCAGCACGACCGCCGCGATGCCCGAGGGCACGTGGATCGGCATGCAGGAGACCGCCGAGACGCACGTGCGCCTCGCCGACCTCGACGCCGACCCGGCCGCCTACTACGACCAGGTCCTGATCGTCGAGGCCGACGCGCACGCCGTCTGCGAGAAGAAGCAGTGCTGGATGCAGATGAAGGACGGCGACACCTGGACGACCGTGCGCTGGGACTCCGGCTGCGGCGGCCAGTACAAGTTCCCCGAGAGCGCGATCGGCAAGCACGTCTACGTGCAGGGCGAGGTCTATCCGATGCCCGAGGCGCAGCAGCAAGCGCTGCTCGAGCGCGGCGCGGCGCTGCCGGCCGAGCCGTACGTCTTCCGCGCGACCGCGGTGATGGTCGACGAGGGCTGATCGCCGCTCGATGACGACTTCG
>JAUHYB010000205.1 GCA_030426745.1 bacterium | reverse complement strand
TCCGTGTCTCTCTGGGGGCTCCACGGGACCCCCCAGGGGGGCGCGAGGAATCGCTCTCCCACCCCCTGGCCTCCTCCATTACTAGGAACCCGAATTTACCCAAACGCCCCCCGTTCCAAAAGCCCTGACGGGGTGAAAAGGCGTCTGTCAGGCCGAAGAAGCGTGATCTTGGGCGCTTTGCCTCAAGACCACCGGGGCCCGGCCCCGACCCTGCGGAAGGAAATCGCGTTTCGCCCGAGCGGCGGAACGGCGCGGACGGGCCGGGGGTCGGCACGCCGCGCGAAGAGAGAACACTGCAGGAACGGGGCTCGAGATGAGTGCGGGGACCGACTGGTTGGAGGCTCAGGCCGAGGGTCTGGGGCGTGAGAAGGCCGCGGGAGGCGTCACCACGGCGCTCTTGTGGTTCGGGGGCGTGACCGCCCTCGGGCTGGGCGCGGCGCTCGCCGTCGGGGGAGAGATCGCCCCGGAGGCGGGGTGGATCGCGACGAAGCTGGCCCGGATCGGGGTGACCGCCGGCCCGGTGCTGGCCTGCGGCGCGCTCGCGATCGGCATGGCGTGGACGACCCGGCTGCTGCGCAAGCAGTCCGGCCAGCTCGCCACCTCGCTGGCGCACGGCCAGATCCTGGCGCGGCTCGCCAAGGACTTCACCGGGCTGCGCGAGAACATCGCGCGGGTGCAGCTCGAGTTCGCGGACATCCAGCAGGCGAACCGCCAGCTGCTGAACCTCGTGCGACAGCAGGCGCAGGCCTCGACCGAGAACGAGCCGACCAAGGACGCGATGTTCCGCCTGGCGGCCAGCATGGACCAGCTCGGCGCGCGCCTCGAGACGCGGGTGCGCGCGCTCTTCGACGGGCTCGAGAAGCGCGTCGACGGCTTCGACCGGCGCCTCGAGGAGACGTCGAAGGTGCAGCGCGACGAGCTCGGTCGCCTGGAAGAACGCCTGACGATCGCCGCGACGCTGGCGCAGTCGTCGCGCGAGGAGATCCCCTACGTCGACGGCGCGCCCGCGTCGTCCGACGAGGAGACGACGCGCGCCGGCGGGCCCGCCCGTGCCGCGGACGAACCGACGCCGGTCGACGAGCCGGTCGTCGAACTGAAGCCCCAGGAAGAGTGGCTCGACATCCAGGTCGAGCTCGAGGAGCAGGACTGCGCGCTCGAGAGCGCGCCCGGCCTCTGCGACGGTGACGACGACGCGGACGACGTGACCGCGCCGAACGACAACTGGTTCGCCGAGGCGACGCGCCGCTCGGGCATGGACGACGGCTTCGACGAGGACGACCTGCTGGACGACGGCGAGCCTCCGCGCCTGTCGCCCGCCGAGTGCGCCGCCGTCGACCAGGACGAGATGCTCGAGCAGCTGGACTCGCTGTTCGGCGACGGCGACGACGTCCGCTCGGCGCTGGAAGAAGTCCGCCGCCGCCGCGGCGAGTGACGCGGTCCGAAGGAGCGAGCCCCCGCACGCACCGATGGTGCGCGCGGGGGCTCGCTCGTTCGTGGCGCCGCGCCCGGCCGCTCGTCGGCGGTCGAGGCGCGTCGCGGGTCAGGAGCCCTGCTCCTCGTCGCCCTTGAAGAAGGCCGCGAAGGGGTTCGAGCCGGCCTTCGCCGCTTCCTGGTTCAGCTTCTTCAGGTCGGCGGGGTTCACGCGCTCGCCTTCGTCCCCGTCGCGTCGGCGCCCGCCGCCGGGCCGGCCGCCGCCGGGGCGTCCCCCACCGGGACGTCCACCGCCGCCGCCGCCGCCGCCGGGACGACCGCCGCGCCCGCGACCACCGCCGCCGCCGACGCCGGCGAGGCCGTCACGGCGCGACTGCGCGGCGCGCAGGTGCGGGTTGTGCGCGGGGCGCTCCTCGCGCTGGCGACCGCGACCGCCGCCGCGTCCGCCGCCGCCGCCGCGCGGGCCCTTGCCGCCGCGGGGCGGGCGCGCCTCGCGCGGGACGTTCTTCAGCGACAGCGTCACGCGGCCGCCCGCGTCGACGATGCGACCGCGCACGACCTGGCCGACGGACAAGAGCTCGCGCGCGTCGCGCACGTAGCGGTCCGAGACCTCGCTGATGTGCACCATCGCGTCCTGCGGCAGGCCGATGTCGACGAACACGCCGAAGCTGGCGACGTTCGTCACCACGCCCTCGACGATGCGGTCCTTGGTCAGGGCCGCCGCCTCGGTGTTCTCCTCGAGCAGGTTCGGCACGTGCAGGCGGTGGCGCGGGTCGCGGCCCGGGAAGCTCAGCTCGCGCGTCAGCGCGCGCCAGGTGCCCGGATCGACGTCGAAGTCCTGGGCCTTCATGCCCTTGGTGTTGCCGGGGCGGCCGAGGCCGTCGTCGACGCCGGTGCCCGCGGCCTCGAGCACCTTCCGCGCCAGCGGGTACTGCTCGGGGTGCAGGTTCGTGCGGTCGAGCGGCTCCGACGAGCCGTAGACGCGCAGGAAGGAGATCGCCGAGGTCCACTGCGCCTCGGTCAACACGCCTTCCTCGCGCAGCTCGTCGCGGCTCGTGAACGGGCGCTCGACGCGGCGCGCGACGATCTTGTTCGCCGTCTCGCGGTCGAGGCCCGGCAGGTGCGCCAGGAAGTGCGCGGGCGCGCGGTTCACGTCGCAGCCGACGTGCGCCGTGCACGACTCGATCGCCGAGTCGAACATGCGTCGCACGTTCGCCTTGCTGACCAGGCCCTGCTCCGAGCCCAGGCCGAGGTGGCGCGGGTCCACCTTCAGCAGCTCGTTCATCGGGTCCTGCAGGCGGCGCGCCAGCGACACGGCCATGCGCGCGGGCACGTTCAGGTCGGGCAGCTCCTTGCGCGCGAGTTCCGAGTTCGCGTAGCTCGACAGGCCCGCCTCGGTGACGACGAAGGGGAACGCGCGGACGCCGCCGGCTTGCAGCGCGGCGCGCAGCTTCGGCGCCGCGGCGCGCGAACCCTTCGCGTTCGAGATCGCCGAGAAGCCGGGCGCGTGGTCGGCCAGCGCCGCCGCCAGCTCCGCGCCGAGCGTCGCCGCGTCCTTGTCGCCGACCTCGATCTTGATCTCGGGGCTCGCGACGCCGCCGTCCTCGTCGACGACGACCATCGTCCAGTCGCCCTTCGCGTTCACGTCGACGCCGCAGACCGGGAAGCGCTTGCCCAGGGTCGGCGTCATCAACAGCTGGCGCAGGTGCTGCGACAGGAAGCGCAACGCCTCGGCGTCGGCGCGTTCCTTCAGCATGAGGCGCACGTCCTCCTCCAGCATCGGCAGCAGGCGACGCTCGAGCGCGCGGCGCGCGACGCGGTCCAGCACGCCGTCGTAGGCGGGGTTCGTGTGCTTGCCGAGCGCGGCGCGCACCTTGTCGATCGCCTTCGCCGGGTCGAGGTGGATGCGCGTCGTCAGCACGCGCTCCTTCTGCGCCTGGCGCAGCGCCAGCAGGCGGTGGCCCTGGATCTGGCGCATCGGCTGCTTCATCTTCAGCAGCGACTTGTGGCGGCCGGCCTTGCCCTCGTCGACGAGCGGGCGCACCGACAGCACGCCGTGCTTCTGCAGCATGCGGCGCAGGCTGCCGCGCAGGCGCGCGTCGCGACCCAGGCGGTCGGACAGGATGCGCATGGCGCCGGCGAGCGCCTCGCTCTCGTCGTGGATGCCCTTGTCGGGCGAGACGTAGGGCTGGCACAGGCGGGCGAGGTCGGCGTTCAACACGTCGGCGACGCTGTCGAGCGCTTCCTTCGCGTCGGCGGCGGCTTCCGCGGCCTCGGCGGCCTTCGCCGCTTCCGCGGCCTTCGCGGCCTTCGCGGCGTCGTCCGCCTTCGCGGCGTCGTCCGGCTGCGCGTCACCCTCCGGCTGCGCGGCCGCTTCCGCCTTCGCGTCCGCCTCGGGCGCGGCGCCCTCTGCCTTCGCGGCGTCCTCTGCGGGCGCGGCGTCCTCTGCGTTCGCGGCGGCCGGAGCCTCCGCGGGCGCCTCGGTCGCGTCCGGCGCGGCGACGTCGAGCGGCGCGGGCGCGGCGCTCGCCTCACCGGCGACGACGGCGGGCGCTTCGGGCGCGGCCTCCGCGGTCTCGGCCTTCGCTTCCGTCACCGGCTCCGCACTGCCTGCGGGGTGATCGCCTGCCGGGTGATCGCCAGCCGCGTCACCGCCTTCTGCGTCAGCGCTCGGCGCGGCGGCGTCGTCGCCGTCCTTGCCCTTCGCCTCGCGCGGCATCGGCTTGCACAGCTCGTCGGCGAGCGCGCCCAGGCCGCGGTCCAGCGCGAGTTGCACCTCGGGTTCCGGCCGGCGGTGCGGCAGGAAGAGGTCCTCGAGCTCGAAGCGATCCATGCAACCGCGGATGCGTTCCATGGTCGCCGCGGCGATCGACTCGTCGCGCTCGAGCAGGCGCAGGATCGTGCCGCGACGGCGGTCGAGTTCCTCGAACTCCTGCCGGCGCTGCTCGAGGCGGCGCAAGGTGCTCTCGCTGAGGTTGCCGACGCGCGCGTGGCGCACGCGTCCGATGAACGGCGCCGAGAGTCCGGCGTCGATCATCTCGAGCGCGTTGCGCACGTGGTCGACGTCCGTTTTGAACTCGCGGGCGAGGGTCTCCAAGATCGGAGTGGCTGTCACTTCGTTTCCTCTTGCTGCTGCGTGGGTGCCGGCGAGGCGAGGCCTCGGTGGAGCGACGAAGGCAGCGTCGTACGGACCATCGGGTCGCCGTCGCCACCGCCGCGCGTCGCCGGGTGCGTCGTGGATCCGACCGGTCCGCGCGAAGGGACCCGTCGGGTCGGGGGCCCCACAGTCTACCCCAGAGCCCGGGCGCGGGGGGCGCGCGGAAGGCAGGCAGGCGGCGAATCCCGCCCATCTTCGCGCGAAGCGCTTCCCTCGCGCGGGACTCGCGCGGCGACGGACCGCGGGGACGCGGGCGCCGCGGCCGTGGACGAGCCGCGCGCGCGCCGCTGTCTCAGATGTCGACGACGGCGGCGAGCGCCTTGCCGAAGCGCATGCCCGCGGACTCGTCGAGCGCCGTCACCAGCTTCCCGCTGGTCACGACCTGGCGGCTGGTGTACTTGCCGCCGGCCTTCTTCACCTCGGCTTCCAGCGAGCGGGCGCCGGTGACGCGCTTGCCCTTCGCGACGCCGGCCCGCGCCAGCACCGCGACCGCCTCGCCGAAGGCGCCGATCAGCTTGCCGTCGCGCGCGGCTTCGCGGGCCAGGCGCTGCGCGTCCTGGTCGTCCGCCAGCTCGAGCGCCCCGCCGCCGCCGGCGAAGATCACGCCCGAGTAGCCGTCGAGGCTGACGCCGGCGAGCGGCTGGTCGACCAGGAACTCGTCCTGCAGGCGGCCCTGGACCATGCCGTCGAACTCGGGCGACACCGAGCGCGTGCCGACGTGGACGTTTTGCAGGCAGGACCGCGCGTAGCGCAGCGCCTGCTCGCCGAAGTCCTTGGACGGGACGACCACCAGCACGGTGCTGGTGTAGGTCTGGATCGGGATGCCGTCCTCGTCGAGCGTCGGCTCCTCGGCGGTCTCTTTGTCGGCCATGGCGGACGATCCTCCCGTGCCGCGCGGGGAGCGTCAAGGGCGAGGGCGCGCCGCGACGGCGATCTCGACCCGCGCGAAGGCGTGCGCGGTCGGTCGCGCGTCGGTCGGGACCGGGGCGCGCGGCCGGGCCCGGGGCCGGGGCGGGGGCGGGGGGGGGGGGCGACCGCGCACGGACCATCCGGGCAAGGACCGACCGGGCGCGGTCCATCCGGGCGCCGTCCATCCGGGCGCGGGGCGATCCGCTACGCGGGGCGATCCGCCGCGCGGGGCGAACCCCCGCGGGGCGCGATCCCCGCGGGGGAGCGCCGCTCCACCGCGGCGAGGGCGGACGCGGCCGGACGGCGGCGCGGCAGCGGCCCGCCGGAAGGTAGGGTGCCGCGACGATCGCTCCCTCCGTTCGACCCCGTTCGTCGGTTCCGATCCGCGGCGCCCGTCGCCGCGCGCTCGCCCCTTGAACCGCCCGCCGCCGCGGGCCACACCCTGCCCCTCTCCGCTCCTACCGGCCCCCCACCCGATCCCCGTCATGCACTCCACGCTCACCGCCGCCCTCCTCCTCCTGGTCACCGCCGCCGCCTCCGCCTGCCGCGCGACCTCCGCCGCGGACCGCGCCGCGCCGCCGCGCGTC
>JAUHYB010000005.1 GCA_030426745.1 bacterium | reverse complement strand
TAGGTGTTGCAGTCCTCGTTGCCGGCGCTGTCCCACAGGTTCACTTGCAGGTAGTACGTGGCGACGCCGCCCGAGGTGTTGACCCAGGAGACGTTCTCGTTGTCCGAGCCGGTGAAGCCGCGGGCGATCCAGTCGGACTTGTCGCCGCAGGTCGTGCCGAGCGTCGAGGCCTCGTACAGGTAGCAGTCGATGTCACCGTCCGCCGTGGCGAAGAGCACGTCGACGTTCAGCGTCCAACCGTCCGGGACGTCGATCGAGAAGAAGTCCTCGGCGACCGTCTTGAAGGTCGCGAGACCCGGGTAGGTGCCGGCGCCGATCGACGCCGCGCTGGCGCAGTCGTGGTTCGGCGCGAAGCTGTCCTCGACGACGCTCAGGCAGGGGTCGACCACCGAAGTGACGTCCAGCTGGTAGTCGTTGCAGTCGAAACCGGTGCCCCAGGGCTCGACCTTCAGGGTCACCGTGATCGGCGAGCCGGAGGTGTTGACCACGGAGACTTGCTCGTTGTCGGTCGTCGAGGTGCTGCTGTCGATCTGGTTCGAGCAGGCAGCGTCGTCGTAGAGGCGCAGGTCCATGTCACCGCCGGCGTTCGAGAACAGGCAGTCGATGGTCAGCGACTCGTTGTTGACGAGGGTGTAGGTGTAGAAGTCCTCGTTGACGCCGGCGCCGTTGGCCTGACCGAACAGGGTCAGGTCCTCGGTGAGGCCGGTGGCGAGGGCCGAGGCGCTCGCGCAGTCGTCGTTCGGCTCGGCGGCATCAGCGGCCGGGCAGACGGGGACGAGCAGCGGCGTGAACGTGATGTCCATGTCGTACTCGTTGCAGTCGAAGCTCGAGCCGAAGGCGTCGACACCGATGATGTAGTCGACCGCCGCGCCCGAGGCGTTGTCCCAGTTCACCGTCTCGTTGTCCGAGCTGGTGAACCCGCGGACGAGGTACGACGAACCCGACATCGGAATCGCGCAGGTCGCGGCGGCCGCGTCCCACAGGTACAGGTCGATGTCACCGCCGGAGTTCAGGAAGGTCAGGTCGACCTGGATGTTCGTCAGGGCCGGAACCGTGACGACGTAGAAGTCCGGGCTGTCGCCGAGACCCGAAGCCGGGCCGGTGCGGGTCAGCGTCGGGTAGCTACCGTCCGTGACGGCGGCCGCGCTGGCGCAGTCGTCGTTCGGCTCGAAGCCGTCCGGGTTCGGGCAGCCGGGAGGCGGCGTGCTCGTCAGGTCGATCGAGTAGTCCACGCAGGTGGGCGCGTCCCAGGGGAACACGTACAGCGTCACCGTGAGGGCGCCGCCGCTGGTGTTCGTGTACTCGACCTGCTCGTTGTCGCTGGTCGTGCCCGAGGAGTCGACCTGCGTGGAGCAGGCCGCGTCGCTGTAGAGGCGCAGGTCGAGGTCGCCGACCGCGTCGATGAACAGCACGTCGATGACGATGCTCTCGCCGTCGGCCATCGTGTACGAGTAGTAGTCCGGCACGTTCGACGAGTTCGTGCCGGGCTCCATGGCCAGGTCGGGAGTCGCGCCGACGGAGAGCGGCGTCGCCGACACGCAGTCGTCGTTCGGCTCGTAGACGTCGTCGGCGGGGCACACCTGAGCGGTGGCGAGGCTGCTGAAGGCCAGCGCAGCCAAGACGCCCAGCGCGGGCTTTGTGGTGAGGAATCGCATGTTGTCAGTTTCTCCTGATCGCGTGGATGAAGATCTTCACTCCGGATCGGCCGCCCTTCCCGGTCGGGAGGCGAGCGCGGAAACGGGCCTCACGCGTGGTGCGGCCGGGGATCCGTCCCGGGGCGTTCCGATCCAGTCTGAATGGTACTTCAACCCCGAATTCATGGGGAGAAAACCCGACAGGGACGCTCCAGAGAAGGAATCCGCACCCTGCCCGAACGTCTCGAAGCGAGCCAGACGAGAGGTAAAAGGACCCCATCGAGGGGCTTTCAGACCCCCATCCACCCACGGAAGGAGGCCCGATCGCGGGCGACCGGGCCTCCGAATCTCGCCGTGCGCCGCCCCGGGCGCGCCGCGGGCGCCTAGAACCAGCGCACCTCGAGGCCGTGGCTGAAGTTCGAGCCCTGGCCGCAGGGGCTGACGCCGCCCGGATCGCGGTACCACTGCTGGTAGTAGAGGGTGTCGCCCGGCAGCGCCCCGCCGGCGCCCCCCACCGGCACGGTGACCGACCCGGCGCCGCTCGCGTCCAGCGTCACGAACTCCAGCATCTGCACCGGCGCGGACACGCACAGGATGCCGTCCTTGAACGGCACCGAGATCAGCGAGCCGCCCTGCACGAGCACGCTGGGCTCGTTCGGCGGACCCTGCGCCATCGTGATGACGAGGTCGTCGTTCGCGACGACGTTCGATCCTGTCGCGCTCAGCAGCGCGCCGTGGCCCATGCTGTTCTTGCAGCCCTCCTCGACGCCGGGCGTCGGGTGGTTCGAGCACGGGCAGATCGTGGCGCCGCCGAAGCCCGAACCGTCGCCGAAGCAGAACGGCACGGCGGACTCGCCGCCTTCGACCTCGAACTCCAGGTCGTAGGTGCCGCAGTCCGCGCCGCTGCCGCCCGACCAGACGTCGACGAGCAGGTAGAAGGTCGCCGGCGCGGCCCCCATGTGCGTGTACGAGACCGTCTCCAGGTCGCCGCTGCCCGTCGAGTCCTCGATCGCCCCGGTGTTCGGATCACCGCACAGCCCCAGGGTCACCGCCGTCTCGTCGTACAGGTAGATGTCGAGGTCCGCGAGCGCGCTCTGGTGCACGCAACTGACCGTCAGCGTCGCCTCGGGGTTCAGCGTGATCGCGAACAGGTCCGGGTCGGCGGTGGAGACGAACAGCGCCGTGTACGCGTCCCCTTGCGGGTCCACCGGCGTCGCCGCGGCGCAGTCGTCGTTGTCCTCCAGCGCGTCGTCCGCCCCGGTCTGCTGGCAAGGGTCGGGCTGGACGAAGAGGTCCAGGTCGTAGTTGTTGCAGTCCCCGCTCTGCACGTAGACCCGCGCGTAGACGTCCAGCGCCGCCCCGGTGGTGTTCGTCGCCGTCAGCGTGTCGGACCCGTTCCAGCCGCCGGATTCGATGAGGTTCGAGCACGCCGCGTCGTCGTAGAGCTCCATCCGCAAGCCGGCGATGGAGTCGTTGTACTGGATGCCGAGCGCGAGCTGCTCCGTCGCGGCGAGCGGGATGCGGTAGTAGTCCTCGTCCGCGCTGACGAACAGGCCCTGGTGCACGCCGGGCGCCAGCACCGCGGCCGACGCGCAGTCGTCGTTGTCCTCGAAGGAGTCGTCGACGACCGTGACGCAGGGGTCGGGCGCGACCGTGATCACGAGCTCGTAGTCGTTGCAGTCGAAGTCGCTGTCGCTGTCCCAGGCGTCGATCTCGACGATCAGGTCGAGCGTCGCGCCGGTCGTGTTGTTCCAGGAGACGTTCTCGTCGTCGCTTCCCGTGAACCCGCGGACCAGGTAGTTCCCGGACGAGTGCCCGCCGCACGCCGGCGAGGCCGCGTCGAAGAAGTAGACGTCGATGTCCCCCGAGGAGACGTCGTGCAGGCAGTCGACGGTCAGGATCTCGCCGGACGGGACGCTCACCCGGAAGAAGTCGGCGTCCTCGCCGCCGGAGTGCCCGTTGCCGTACAGCGTCAGGTCCGTGTAGGTCCCCGGCGTGAGCACGAGCGCGCTCGCGCAGTCGTCGTCCTCCTCGTGAACGTCGGCGGCGGGACACTGTGCATGGACCAGACCCCCTCCCGTTCCGAGGACCGCGGCGAGAGCGAGCAGGACGCGACGAGGGGACCACTTCATGTTGTTCACTCCATGCAAGTTGTGAGCACGACCGCGGTGAGGGGGAAGCGCGGGGGCGCCGGCGGTCGCGTTGGGGACGCCTCAGAGCTTCGCCGCGCGCCGCCTCGTGCGTCAAGCGGAGCGCGGCACCCCGATCCGGGTGACCGCGCCTGAGACGGCCGTGCGGGCGACACCGGTACGAACGACGGAAGAGGGGCGGCCCGCCGAGCGAGCCGCCCCTCTTCGCTGTCTCACGCCGCCCGCGAGCGAGCGGCGATCCGGACTACATCCAGACGACCGTCAGGCCGCCCGAGAAGTTCGAGCCCGATCCGCACGGCGAGACGCCGCCGGGGTCACGGAACCACTGCTGGTAGTAGCGGGTCTGACCGGCCGAGACGTTGCCCTCGGTGACGATCGAGACCGTGGTCGAACCCGAGCCCGTGCCGTCCAGGAAGACGACTTCGAGGCGCTCGGTCGGGTTGCCCATGCAGAGCAGGCCGTCCTTGAACGGCACCGCGATGGCGACCGAACCCTGGACCAGCAGGCTGGGCTGGTTCGGACGCGCCTGGCTGAGCGTGAAGACCATGTCGTCGTTGGCGACGCTGGCCGAACCCGTGGCGGTCAGGACCGCGCCGAAGCCGAGCGAGCTGTTGCAGCCCTCACCGGCGCCGAGCGCCGACTCGTTGCCGCAGGGGCAGGCGCCGGCCGAGCCGTCACCCGGGCAGAACGGCGTCGCCGCCGAACCGCCGGAACCCGTGACGACGAGGTCGTACACGTTGCAGTCCGCGCTCGAGTCGAACTGCCAGTGGTAGATGTGGGCGTACATCGTGAGCTGGCCACCCGAGGTGTTCGTGTAGCTGACGCTCTCGTTGTCGTCGACGCTGAAGCTGCCCGCGACGTTGACGTCGGCGACGCAATCGGCGTTGTCCATGTACAGCTCCATGTCCAGGTCACCCAGGGCGTCCGTGAACAGGATGTCGACCGTCAGGGTGTCGCCGTCCGCGACCACGAACTGGTAGTAGTCGTGGTCGGTCTTGCTGACGAACAGACCGGCGGTCGTGCCGTCGTTCATGGCGACCGCGCTCGCGCAGTCGTCGTTGTCCTCGAGGCCGTCGTCCGAGCCCGCGCAGGGGTCCGGGGTGATGGCGACGTTCAGGTCGTAGTTGTTGCAGGTGCCGGTGGCGACGTCCGGAGCGACACGCAGGATCGCGGTGACCGCGGCGCCCGTCGTGTTGTTCCAGGTCGCGTTGCCGGCGCCGCCGGCGCTGAAGCTGAAGTCGACCTGGTTCGCGCAAGCGAGGTCGTCGAACAGCTCGAGGTCGACGTCGGCGTTGGCCGTCGAGTACGACACGTCGACGCTCAGGATGTTGCCGGCCGGGACGCTGATCGAGTAGTAGTCCTCGTCCACGTCGGAGACGAACAGGCTGGCGGTCGCGCCCGTGGCGAGGGCCACGGCGGCGCCGCAAGCGTCGTTCTCTTCGAGGCCGTCGTCGACCGCCGTCGTGCACGGATCGGGCGCGACGGTGATGTCCATCGAGTAGTCGTTGCAGTCGAAGTCGCTGTCCGAGTCCCACGCGTCGACCATGATCGTGTAGGTCTCGGCCGCGCCGGTGGAGTTCGTCCAGCTGATCGACTCGTTGTCGCTGCCGGTGAAGCCGCGGATCAGGTAGTCACCCGTCGCCGTTCCGCCGCAGTTCGGCGTCGTCGAGTCGTACAGGTAGACGTCGATGTCGCCCGTCGCCGTCGCGAAGGTGAGGTCGACGGTGATGATCTCGCCGTTGGGGACGCTGATCGAATAGAAGTCCTGGTTCTCCAGGACCATCGGGCCGTTCAGCGTGAGGTTCGTGTAGCTGCCCGGGGTCACCGCGGTGGCGGTGAGGCAGTCGTCGTTCGGCTCGAAGGCGTCGGCGGCCGGGCACTGCGCCGAGGCGGCACCGGCGGTGACGCCGACGACCGCGACCGCGCCCAGGGCGAAGCGGAGGAGTGTGGTTTTCATAGGTTCGGAAGTCTCCTGAAGTGTGGGGGTCACCGGCCTCCAGGGGAGCCGTCCCGCGCTGCGGGAGGCAGGGGCCGGGCCACGACGGGGCCGTGAGGACCGCCGCCGTACACGAATCATACCCGAGCAGACGGATTCCCGAAACGTCCCGTGAACACGGGATGAATGGGGCCGCGGAGACGGCGCCGGGGTGTCCTGAGGCGGAGAGGGGGGCGCGCAGCGGGGTCGAGCGGCGGCGTCCGGGCCAGGGGCGCGGATCGGCGCCGGGGTCGAGGCCCCGCACCCCCGGCCGCCGGAGTCCCGCGGACCCCCCATCGAGCCGCCGGCGAGGAGGCGGAGAGCGCGACCCCGATGGCTCCGGCCGCCCCCCCGCCCCCCCGGCATCCCGGCATCCCGGCATCCGGGCATCCGGGCATCCGCGCTTCCGAAGGAGGTCGGCGGCCGGAGCCGGTCGGACCCGCCTCCCCCACACCTCGCCGCGGCCAGCCGATGCGAACGGAGAGAGGGGCGGCCCGCCGAGCGAGCCGCCCCTCTTCGCTGTCTCACGCCGCCCGTCTGCGGGCGGCGATCCGGACTACATCCAGACGACGATCAGGCCGCCGGAGAAGTTCGAGCCCGAGCCGCAGGGGCTCACGCCGCCGGGGTCGCGGAACCACTGCTGGTAGTAGCGCGTGTCGCCGGGCGAGACGGCGCCCTCGGTGACGATCGAGACCGTCGTCGAACCGGTGCCGGTCGCGTCCAGGAAGACCACCTCGAGGCGCTCGGTCGGGTTGCCCATGCAGAGCAGGCCGTCCTTGAACGGCACCGCGATCGACGTCGTGCCCTGGACCAGCAGGCTGGGCTGGTTCGGACGCGCCTGGCTCAGCGTGAAGACCATGTCGTCGTTGGCGACGCTGGCCGAACCCGCGGCCGTCAGGATCGCGCCGAAGCCGAGCGAGCTGTTGCAGCCCTCGCCGGCGCCGACCGCCGACTCGTTGCCGCAGGGGCACGCGCCGGCCGAGCCGTCACCCGGGCAGAACGGCGTCGCCGCCGAACCGCCGGAACCGGTGATGACCAGGTCGTAGTTGTTGCAATCCGAGGTCGTGTCGCTCGCCCAGTGGTAGACGTGCACGTACATCGTCAGGACGCCGCCCGAGGTGTTCGTGTAGCTGACGCTCTCGTTGTCCGTGGTCGAGAAGCTGCCCGCGACGTTGATGTCGGCGACGCAGTCCGCGTTGTCCAGGTACAGCTCCAGGTCCAGATCGCCCAGGGCGTCCGAGAACAGGATGTCCACCGTCAGCGTGTCGCCGTCGGCCACCTGCACCTCGTAGTAGTCGTCGTCCGTCTTGCTGACGAACAGACCGGCGGTCGTGCCGTCGACCATGGCGACCGCGCTCGCGCAGTCGTCGTTGTCCTCGAGGCCGTCGTCCGAGCCCGCGCAGGGATCCGGCGCGACGGAGACCGTCAGGTCGTAGTCGTTGCAGGGCGACGTGGTGCTGAGGTCGTAGAAGTCGACCATGATCGTGTACGTCTCGGCCGCGCCCGTGCTGTTGGCCCAGGAGACCGACTCGTTGTCCGAGGCGGTGAAGCCGCGGATCAGGTAGTCGCCGGCCGCCGTGCCGCCGCAGGCCGGGGTCGTCGTGTCGTAGAGGTACAGGTCGACGTCGCCGTTGGCGTTCAGGAAGGTCAGATCGACCGTCAGGATGTCGCCGTTGTTGACGCTGATCGTGAAGAAGTCCTGGTTCTCACCGATGGCGGGGCCGTCGATCGTGAGGCCGGGGTAGCTGCCGGGGGTCACCGGGGTGGCCGTGAGGCAGTCGTCGTTCGGCTCGAAGGCGTCGGCGGCCGGGCACTGGGCCGAGGCCGAGGGGGCGCAGAGGACGGCCAGGCCGAGGGCGCCGAGGGCGATTCTTGTCAGTTGCATGGGAATTGTTCTCCTGATGGCGGTCCGCTGAGGGCCGAGGGTGGCCGGACGGCCGCCGGAACGGGCTCCGAAGGGGCAGGGAGGACCGAATGGGGCGCTCTCCCACGAGAAGCCTACGCGCATCTTGACGGAACGGAAACGCGGACGGTTCCGTCGCCTTACCCCCGGGATGCGCGAGCTCACCCCTTCCGGTACCGAACGACCCGTTCTGGAACGCAGCGGGAGGACGGCCCACGGGGGCCGCCCTCCCTGTTCACCATCACCAGGGGTGAACGACGTGCGAGGTCAGATCCAGACCACGATCAGGCCGCCCGAGAAGTTCGAGCCCGAGCCGCACGGCGAGACGCCGCCCGGATCGCGGAACCACTGCTGGTAGTAGCGGGTCTGGCCGGCCGAGACGTTGCCCTCGGTGACGATCGAGACCGTGGTCGAGCCGGTGCCCGTGCCGTCCAGGAAGACGACTTCGAGGCGCTCGGTCGGGTTGCCCATGCACAGCAGGCCGTCCTTGAACGGCAGCGCCACGGCGACCGAACCCTGGACCAGCAGGCTGGGCTGGTTCGGACGCGCTTGGCTGAGCGTGAACACCATGTCGTCGTTGGCGACGCTGTTCGACCCCGCGGCCGTCAGCACCGCGCCGAAGCCGAGCGAGCTGTTGCAGCCCTCACCGGCGCCGACCGCGGACTCGTTGGCGCACGGGCACGCGCCCGCCGAGCCGTCACCCGCGCAGAACGGCGTCGCCGCCGAGCCGCCCGAGCCGGTGATCGTCATGTCGTAGTCGTTGCAGTCACCGTTGAAGGTCGAGTCGAAGACGACGACCTGGATGTAATAGGTCGCGACCGTACCGCTGGTGTTCGTCCAGCTGATCGACTCGTCGTCCGAAGCGGTGAAGCCGCGCACGAGGTAGCTCGACAAGTCGCCGCACGCGATCTGATCGTCGTACAGGTAGATGTCCACGTCCGCCGTGGCGTCCGTGAAGAAGATGTCGACGGTGAGCATGTCGCCGTCCGCGACCTGGACCTCGTAGAAGTCCTCGTCGGCCTTGCTGACGAACAGACCCGTGGTCGATCCATCCACCATCGGGACCGCGTTGAAGCAGTCGTCGTTGTCCTCCAGGCCGTCGTCCGCGAGCGGATCGAGGCAGGGATCCGGCGCCGTCGACACGTTCAGGTCGTAGTCGTTGCAGTCACCGGTCGCGGTGTCCGGAGCAACGCGCAGGACGACCGTGGCCGCCGCGCCGGTGGAGTTCGACCACTCGACCGTGCCCGTGCCGCCGAAGCTGAAGCTGAAGTCGACCTGGTTCGCACAGGCGAGGTCATCGAACAGCTCGAGGTCGATGTCGGCGTTCACGCCGGAGACGTAGGTCACGTCGACGGTCAGGATGTCGCCCGTCGGGACGGTGACGAGGTAGTAGTCCTCGTCCGCCGAAGAGGTGAACAGGCCCGTGTGCGAGCCCGCCGCGAGCGCGACAGCCGCCCCGCAGGAGTCGTTGTCCTCGAGCCCGTCGTCGGTACCCGCCTGGCAGGGATCCGGGGCCGTCGACACGTTCAGGTCGTAGTCGTTGCAGGTGCCCGTCGCCGCATCCACGGCGGCGCGCAGCACGACCGTCGCCGCGGCGCCGGTCGTGTTCGTCCAGGTCACGTTGCCCGTGCCGCCGAAGCTGAAGCTGAAGTCGACCGAGTTCGCGCAGGCGAGGTCGTCGAACAGCTCCACGTCGACGTCGGCGGACACGCCGGACAGGTAGCTGACGTCCACGGTGAGGATCTCCGCGGCGGCGACGTTGATCGTGTAGTAGTCCTCGTCGACGTCCGACACGAACAGCCCCGTGTGCGCGCCGGCGGCCAGCGCGACGGCGGCGCCGCAGGAGTCGTTCTCCTCGAGGCCGTCGTCGGTCGGCGACGCGCAGGGATCCGGCGCGGTCGCGATGTTCAGCGTGTAGTCGTTGCAGTCGAAGTCCGTGTCGCTGTTCCACGGATCGATCTCGATGATGTACGTCGCGGCCGCGCCCGTGGTGTTGGCCCAGCTCCAGGTCTCGTCGTCGGTGCTGGTGTAGCCCCGCACGAGGTACGTCGACTGGTCCCCGCAGGTCGGGTTCGTCGCGTCGTACAGGTAGGTGTCGATGTCACCGCCGGCGACGGCGTGCAGGCAGTCGACGTACAGGATGTCTCCCGCGGCCACGGTGATCTCGTAGAAGTCCGCGTCCTCGCCGCCGACGTTGAAGATGCCGTTGGCGGTCAGGTTCGTGTACGAGCCGGGTGTGATGACCGCCGCCGTGGCGCAGTCGTCGTTGTCCTCGAAGGTGTCGGTGCCGGGGCACTGCGCCCACGCGGCGCCGGTCGTCAGCAGGGCGGCGGCCAGTCCGCCCAGGCCGAGTCGGGTCCAAGAAAGTTGCATGGTTCGGTTTCTCCTGATGAGGATTGCGAGCCGGCGCGAGGTCGCGCCGACGCCCCGGGAGGGGCCTGCCCCAGCCTAGGGACGACGCGGCGTTTACGAAACCGACACGATCCCCTCACCCCGAGCTTCGCCCGGACCGGGGACCGGGATCCGGGCGGCGGGGGCCGTGAGGGCGGAGCCGCCCCCCACCCCGCCCGGGTTCCCCGGCCGCGCGTCGGCCCGCGGATCCCCGGGCCGCGCGTCGGCGCGCGGATCCCCCGGCTGCGCGCGTCGACGCGCGGATCACCCGGCTGCGCGCGTCGACGCGCGGATCACCCGGCTGCGCGCGTCGACGCGCGGATCACCCGGCTGCGCGTCGACGCGCGGATCAACCGGCCGCGCGTCGACGCGCGGATCAACCGGCCGCGCGTCGACGCGCGAGACGCTCGAGGCGGAGGCGGCCGCGGGGATCGAAGAGCGCGCGCAGCGCGAGCAGCACGACGCCCGCCGTGCCGAGAGCGGTGGCCCCGGCGATCAGGAACAGGATCATGATCTGGTATCGGGCCGCCAGCATCGGGTCCGTGCCGCCCAGGATCTGGCCGGTCATCATCCCCGGCACCGTCACCAAGCCGACGACGCTCATCGAGTTGAGGATCGGGACGAGGCCGCCCCGCAGCGCCTTCCGCGCGACCGGTCGCGCGGCCTCGCGCGGCGTCGCCCCCATCGCGAGCAGCGCCTCGACGCGCTCGCGCCCGTCGTCCAGCTCCTCGAGGCACATCTCGAGGCCCAGGCTGATCCCGGTCAGTCCGTTCCCCAGGATCATGCCGAGGATCGGGATCACGTACCGCGGATCCCACCACGGCTCGACGCGCACGATGACGGTCGTCGCGAGCAGGGCCGTGCTGCCGCCGGCGACGGCGAGCGAGAAGAAGGCGTCGCGACGCACACCGCGGTAGCGACGCCCCGTACGGCGCACGGCTTCGACGGACGCGAGGCCGATCATCACCAGCGCGGCGAGCCCGACGAGCCACGCGAGCTCCGCCTCGAAGAGCGGCGCCAGGATCGCGCCGAGGATCCCGAGTTGCACCACGGTCCGCGTCGAAGCGATCGCGAGGCGACGACCGATGCCCAGCCCGAGCGCCACCGACAACCCGCCCGCGACGAACACCAGCCCGCCCGCGACGGCGAGCTGCCACCACGCGAGATCGACGGCGCCGCTCACGCGCCCAGCTCCAGGACCCTGTCCGCGACGCGCGCCGCCTGCTCCGCGGAGTGCGTGACCCACACGGCGGTGCGCCCGCTCATGCTGCGCTCGAAGGCGCGCGCCGCGTCGGGGTCGAGCGCGCTGGTCGGTTCGTCGAGCAGCAGCACCCGCGGCCGCCGCGACAGCACGACCGCCAGCTGACACCGCTGGCGCTGGCCGACGGACAGCTCGGACCACGGGCGATCGAAGATCCCCTCTTCGACGCCCCATGACGACGCGAGCGCCTCGGCGTCCTCGCCGTCGCGGCCGCGTTGCGTCGCGAGCGCGCGGACCGCGTCCCACCAGTCGCGGGGCGTCCCCGAGAGCACGGGCGCGCCCTGCAGCGCGAGGCAGACCTCGGCGCGCCACGACTGCGGGTCCCACCGGCCCTCCGGGCGGCCGCCCAGCAGCACCTCGCCCCCGGTCCCGGGATCGAGCCCCGCCAGCCGACGCAGCAAGCGCGTCTTGCCGCCGCCCGAGGGGCCGCGCACGACCAGGACCTCGCCGCGCGCCACGTCGAGGTCGAGGCCTTCGACGAGGGGCGCGCCGTTCGCGCTCACGGTCAGCCCCCGCGCTTCCAGCTCCATCGCCGGATCGTAACGAGAGAGGGGCGACTCGCGCGCGCGAGCCGCCCCTCTCCTTCGTTCGTCACGCCGCCCGCGAGCGGGCGGCGCACCGGACTACATCCAGTTGACGATCAGGCCGCCCGAGAAGTTCGAGCCCGAGCCGCACGGCGAGACGCCGCCCGGATCGCGGAACCACTGCTGGTAGTAGCGGGTCTGACCGACCGAGACGTTGCCCTCGGTGACGATCGAGACCGTGGTCGAGCCGGTGCCCGTGCCGTCCAGGAAGACGACTTCGAGGCGCTCGGTCGGGTTGCCCATGCACAGCAGGCCGTCCTTGAACGGCAGCGCCACGGCGACCGAACCCTGGACCAGCAGGCTGGGCTGGTTCGGACGCGCTTGGCTGAGCGTGAACACCATGTCGTCGTTGGCGACGCTGGCCGAGCCGGCCGCCGTCAGGATCGCGCCGAAGCCGAGCGAGCTGTTGCAGCCCTCGCCGGCGCCGACCGCCGACTCGTTGGCGCAGGGGCACGCGCCCGCCGAGCCGTCACCCGCGCAGAACGGCGTCGCCGCCGAGCCGCCCGAGCCGTCGATGATCATGTCGTAGGTGTTGCAGTCCGACGCCGAGTCACCCGTCCAGTGGTAGACGCGGATGATCATCGTCAGGGTCGAACCCGTGGTGTTGGTGTAGCTGACCGACTCGTTGTCGACGACGCCGGTGCTCGAAGCCGCGTCAACGTCGAGGTTGCAGTCCGCCAGGCTCTCGTACAGCACGAGGTCCAGGTCGCCGTTGGCGTCCGTGAACAGGATGTCGACGTTCAGCGTGTCGCCGTCGGCCAGCGTGACCTCGTAGTAGTCCTCGTCGTTGTCGACGGTGAACAGGCCCGTGTAGGTGCCGTCAGCCATCGAGACCGCCGAAGCGCAGTCGTCGTTGTCCTCGAAGCCGTCGTCCGCGAGCGGGTCGAGGCACGGATCGGGAGCGGACGCGATGTTGAGGTCGTAGTCGTTGCAGTCGCCGGTCGCCGCGTCGGGCGCCACGCGCAGGACGACGGTCGCGGCGGCGCCGGTGGCGTTCACCCACTCGACCGTGCCGGTGCCGCCGAAGCTGAAGCTGAAGTCGACCTGGTTCGTGCAGGCGAGGTCGTCGAACAGCTCGAGGTCGACGTCGGCGTTGACGCCCGAGATGTAGGTGACGTCGACCGTCAGGATCTCACCGGCCGGGACCGTGACGAGGTAGTAGTCCTCGTCCGCCGTCGAGGTGAAGAGGCCCGCGTGCGCGCCGGCGCCCAGACCCGCCGCGGTCGCGCAGGAGTCGTTGTCCTCGAGGGCGTCGTCCGTGCCCGTCTGGCAGGGGTCGAACGCCAGCGCCACGTTCAGGTCGTAGTTGTTGCAGGAGCCCGTAGCGGCGTCGGGAGCGGCGCGCATCACCAGGGTCGCCGTGGCGCCGGTCGTGTTCGTCCAGGTGACCTGGCCGGTACCGCCGGTGCTGAAGCTGAAGTCGACCTGGTTCGTGCAAGCGAGGTCGTCGAACAGCTCGAGGTCGATGTCGGCGTTGACGCCCGAGGCGTACGAGACGTCGACGGTCAGGATCTGCGCCGCGGGGACGTTGATCGTGTAGTAGTCCTCGTCGGTGGTCGACGTGAACAGGGAGGTCGTCGAACCGCCGGCCAGCGCGACGGCGGCGCCGCAGGTGTCGTTCTCCTCGAGGCCGTCATCGACGGCGGTCGTGCAGGGGTCCGGCGCGACGGTGATGTCCATCGAGTAGTCGTTGCAGCCGAAGTCGCTGTCCGAGTCCCACGCGTCGACCATGATCGTGTAGGTCTCGGCGGCGCCGGTCGAGTTCGTCCAGCTGACCTGCTCGTTGTCGCTGCCGGTGAAGCCGCGGATCAGGTAGTCGCCGGTCGCCGTCCCGCCGCAGTTCGGCGTGGTCGTGTCGTACAGGTACAGGTCGATGTCACCCGTCGCCGTCGCGAAGGTCAGGTCGACCGTGATAATCTCGCCGGCCGGGACGCTGATCGAGTAGAAGTCCTGGTTCTCGCCGTTCAGCGGGCCCTCGAGCGTGAGGTTCGCGTAGCTGCCGGGGGTCACCGGGGTGGCCGAGAGGCAGTCGTCGTTCGGCTCGAAGGCGTCGGCGGCCGGGCACTGCGCAGCGGCGTCGACGGCTGTCACGCCGGCGAACAGCAGCGCGCCGAGCGCGAAGCGGAGGTTGTTGCGTTGCATGATTCTGGAGTTCTCCTGATTGGTGATGGTTCCGCGGACCGCGTGGCCTCCGGGGGGGGAGCCCGATCCGCGACGCGAGGAGGAGCGCACGCGCCCCTCCTCGTTGTCGAAGTGTACGCGAGGATTCAGGATCGCGAAACGGCCGATCACGGGCAGCGTTCGCGGAGTTGCGACCGCTTCACGAAGTATCGAGAGTGTGAATCCGGTGTAAGCGCGCTCGGCGCGGAGAGTGCGGAACCGAACGAAGGAGCGGCGCGTGGACCTCGTCCACGCGCCGCTGCCCATCGACCACGCCGTTAAAAGGAACGGCGCTTCAGGAGTCGTCGATCAGGGTTCGAACACGACCACGATGCCCGAGGAGAAGTTCGATCCCGACCCGCACGGGCTGACGCCGCCGGGGTTGCGGTACCACTGCTGGTAGTAGCGCGTGTCGCCGGGCGAGACCGCGCCCTCGGTGACGATCGAAGCCGACGAGGTGCCCGCGCCGCTGCCGTCGAGGAACACGATCTCGATCCGCTCGGTCGGGTTGCCGGTGCAGAGGAGGCCGTCCTTGAAGGGCACCGCGACGAGCGCCGCGCCCTGCACCAGCATGCTGGGCTGGTTGGCGATCGCCTGGGTCACGGTGAAGGTCAGGTCGTCCGCCCCCACCGAGTTCGTGCCGTCGGTCTCGAGAACCGCGCCCACGCCGCCGCTGTGGCTGCAGCCCTCGCCGGCGCCCGGCGCCGACTCGTTGCCGCAGGGACACGCGCCGGCCGAGCCGTCTCCCGCGCACATCGGCGAGCCGGCGACGCCGCCCGTCAGGGTCACGTCCAGGTCGTAGCCGTTGCAGGCGTAGGTCGAGCCCTGCCACACGTACACCTCGAGGTAGACCGTCGTGGTCGCGCCCGTCGTGTTCGTCCAGATGATCTGCTCGTTGTCGTCCACCGACTGCGACAGGCCGATCTGGTTGCCGTTGCAAGCGTCGAGGAGCTCGATGTCCAGGTCACCGTTCGCGTGGACGAACAGCGCGTCGAAGGTCACGGTCTCGCCGTCCGTCAGCGACACCTCGAACCAGTCGGGGTCGCCGATGAAGGTCGCCTGGCCCGCGACCAGCCCTTCGCCCACCACGTTCGCGACGGCGCAGTCGTCGTCCTCCTCGTTCCCGTCCTCGGGCAGCGACAGACAGGGATCGACGGCCGTGGAGACGACGATGTCGTAGTCGTTGCAGCCGAAGCCCGGGCCGTAGCCGTAGACGTTCAGCACCAGGTCGATCGGCCCGGCCGTCGTGTTCTGGTAGCTGACGCTCTCGTTGTCGCTGACGGTCTGCGAGATCGCCGCCTGCGTCACGCAGCCGAGGTCGGCGTACAGCACGGCGTCGATGTCGCCGGCAGCGTGCAGGAAGTTGACGTCGATCAACGTCAACGACGAGGGCGCCGCGGTGATGATGTAGAAGTCCTCGTCGCCGTTCTGGGTGTTCAGACCGACCGCGCCGCCGCCGGGCAGCACCTGCGCCGAGGGACAGTCGTCGTTGTCCTCGTACGGGTCCGTCATCGGGACCGCGCAGGGGTCGGACGAGATCGTCACGACCAGCGTGTAGTCGTTGCAGTCGAACGTCGTTCCGTACGCGTCGACCCACAGGCTGTAGTCCTGCGTCGCGCCGGAGGTGTTCGTCGCGACGACCGTCTCGTCGTCCGTCGCGGTCCCGCCGATCGAGGTCAGCGTGGCGCACCCGAGACCCTCGTACAGCAGCAGGTCGATGTCGCCGCCGGCGTGCGAGAACAACGCGTCCACGGTCAGCTGCTGGCCGTTCGGGACGGAGATCACGAAGTAGTCGTTGTCGAGGCCGCCGGCGTTGGCCTGACCCTTCAGCGCCAGGCCGGCGTGCGTGCCCGCGGTCAACGTGACGGCGGAGGCGCAGTCGTCGTTGTCCTCGAAGGTGTCGTCGCCGGGGCAGGTCTGGGCGCGCGCGTCACCGACGGTCAGGCCGAGGCTCGCGGCGAGGGTGAGGGAGAGGGAGAGGAATCGAGAGAGGCTCATTCTTCGAAGTCCTTGGGGGCTGCGCGGCGCGCGAGGCGCCGCGGGTCCGCGTTGTCAGCCGCCCGAGGGACGCGCGCGTTCGGACGGAACGGCGCGGGCGGCGCTCGCGGAGGCCGGGGCCCCCGCGCGGCTCCATCGTGTCACGACGATGAAGGCCGCGTAAGGGCCGCGTTCAGCGAGGCCCCCGGAGGCCCCCTGGAGCGGTCCTAGAGCGCGATCCAGCCGCCGTCGACGGCCTCGGCGCGGCCGTCCTCGGCCAGCTTCTCGAGGCCCGCGGCCAGCGAGCGCGCCGCCACCGGCAGCAGGCGCTCGTCCCGCACGTCGTCGTAGACGCGCTCGAGCAGCGCGCGCTCGTCCGTCGGCGCGGCCCCCAGCGCGTCCACCAGGCGCTCCTCGCGCGCGGCGCGGTGACGGATCAACCGCGACAGCACCGCGGTCCCGTCGGCGGCCGCCGGACCGTGCGCGGGGTACAGCATGCCGACGCCGCGCGCGCGCAGGCGCTCGAGGCTGGCGAGGTAGGTCGCCATGTGCCCCTCCGGCGGGTCGATCACGATCGTCGACAGCGTCGACACCATGTCCCCCACGACCGCCGCGCCGTAGCGGTCCTCCTGGAACACGAGGTGCCCCGGCGCGTGGCCCGGCGTGTGCAACGCCGTCAACGTCCAGCCCGCGCGGCCGTCGGGCGACGCGCCCAGGTCGAAGCGATCGCCGTCCGCGACCTCGAAGACGTCCAACCCCGACGTGTCGACGCGCGACAGCGTCTCGGCGTGCGCGCCGACGCGCAGGCCGTAGCGGCGCGCGAGCGCGTGCACGCCGCCGACGTGGTCGGAGTGGTGGTGCGTCAACAGGATCGACGCCGGCTCGCGCCCCTCGGCGCGCCAGGCGTCGAGCGTCTCGAACAGCCGCGCCTGCTCCTCCGGCTGCGGCGTCGCCGGGTCGACGACGTAGACCACGCGGTCGCCGACCAGGATCGTGTTCGTCGTCGTCGCGGGCGGCAGCGTCTCCGTCGAGAGCGCCGCCAGGAACACGCCGGGGCTGAACGTGACCTCGTGCAGGCGCCCGGCCGCGAGCGCCGCGGCGTCCCGCTCGGCGCGCGCGAAGAACTCGCCCAGCCCGCCGAGCGCGCGCCGCAGCAGGTACAGCACGGGCGGCACGACGAGCAGCTCGCCGCGCGTCCACGCCTCGATCACCTCGCGCGGCTTCCAGAAGCGCCCGTCGACCAGCTCGCCGTCGATGACGCGCGGGTCCTCGCCCGCCGGCAGCGCGGCGTGGAAGAACGGCGTGCGGTGGCGCACCGGCGCGAAGGGCGGCGTGGTCAGCTCGCAGACGCGGCGCAGGCCCTCGGCGGCGCGGTCCACGGCGTCGCGCCGGTCGAGCCATGCGCCGAACTCGCCGGCCTCGCGCAGGAGCGCGGCGCGCGTGCGCTCGCGCTCGGCGTCGTCGAACGCCCCGCCGTCCCCCAGCCAGACGCCCGTCTCCTCGAACAGCTCGCGCACCGCCGCGCGGCGCAGCGCGGGGCCGTCCGACTCGTCGCCCTCGCGGCCGTCGGTGTCGTCCACGACGCCGCCGGGGAACGCCCAGTAGCCGCCGAAGAAGCGCAGCTGCGGCGCGCGGTGGACGAGGTAGACCTCCAGGTCCTCCCCGTCGCCGCGGGTCAGCATCAGGGCGGAGGATCGGCGCAAGCGGCTCATGGCGGCGGGAGCCTACCGCACGCGTCGCGCGCGCGGTCGCCCCACCCTGGCGAAACGCCGCGCCGACGCCGCGCCGGAGGACGAACGCGAACCGGCCGCCGCGATCGAACGATCGCGGCGGCCGGCGGTGCGACGCGAGCGACGCCCCCGTGCGGGAGGGGTCACCAGCTCACGACGCTGCGCGCGCTGACCGCCATCGGCGTGAAGGGCGGCAGGTTGGCGATCTGGTTGAACATCGGGTCGTACCCCCAGTTGCGGCGCGGCGCGCTGTAACGATCCCCGCCGCCGCCCCAGCGCCCGGTCGCGTAGCTGCTCTCGAAGGTGCAGACGAACGACCCGCGGATGTTGCAGTTCACGCCGCCCCAGTCCTCGTGGAAGCGCGGCAGGTTCTCGAGGCCGCCGCTGTACTGCGAACCGTTGGTCCCGCGGTTGCCGGTGATGATCGCGGCGTTGTACGTCGTCTCCGACGCGTCGGGCAGGTGGCCCGGCGACTTGGAGTCGTCCCACGCGTTCGACAGCAGGTTCACGGCGTCGCCGATCAGCGCGGCGCCCTTCTTGTCGACGCTGTTGTAGTCGCCTTGCACGTACAGCGACCCCTCGGTGACGACGGTCAACGGATCCGGCAACTCGGAGCCGTTGACGAGCTTCACGCCCTTCGCGTCGGTCCCTTCGCCCATGCCGTAGTGCCCGGCGTAGAGCAGGCCGTTGTCCGGGAAGTAGCCGGACGACGCGAGCAGCTCGATGTCGACCTCCGTCACCGGCGTGTAGCCGCCGCTGCCGTCCGCCTGGCGCGCGTCGTAGATCGTGGTCTGCGTGACCGCGCCCGCGATGCTGCCGCTGACGTCGTTGCCGTCGCCGTCGAAGGCGGCCCAGGTGCCGTCGTCGTAGGTGATGATCGACAAGCCCGCGTTCGCGTGGAAGTAGCCGGGCGAGTGCGTGCCGCCGCCGGCTCCGGCCGGGACGTAGCTGCCGGACGCCGCGTCGAACACGTGCGAGCCGCCGGCGTCCTCCTCGTACATCGCCATCGAGCCGACGGACGACACGACCGCCTCGCCGACGCCGTGGGCCGCGCTCTGCACCGTGTTGCCGTTGCCGCCGATGTACAGGTCGGGCTGCGACCAGTTCTCGAGCGCGCCGGGCCCCCAGGGCAGCCACTCGTCGGCGTCCCAGAAGTCGCCGTCGCCGTTCAGGTCGACGCCGCTCGTGAAGTTCGAGTCGTAGCCGGAGGTGTTCGCGACGCCCTGGCCGGCGAGCTGGCCCTGGCTGAGCATGCGGACGTACTCCGCGGGTTCGCTCGCGTCGTACGGGTTCTCGACCCACTTGCGGATGTCGACGCGGCCCGAGGACTGGCTCGGGTTGTCCTTGCGGTTGCGGAAGATGCCGCCGACCGCGCGCAGGTAGTTCGTGTCGACCGTCAGCGTCCCGCCGCACCCGAGGTGCATGTTGGCGTTGGAGTGCACGCGGCCGCCGAGCGTCATGTCCGGGCCCGGGTTGATCTCCAGGTCGTCGCTGTAGAACACCGCGAACTGGAAGATCGGCGTGGCCTCCGCCAGGACCAGCTCGCGCGCCGTCTGGCGCGTGAACGCGCTGCGCGCGCTGGCCTCGACCTCGTAGCCGGTCATGATGGTCTGGATGCCGGCGGAGTCCGCCTGGATGATGTCGAGGCCCGACGGCGTGATGGTGAAGTTCACCTGTTGACCGTCGATGGTCACGACGCCGCCGGCCGGAACGGGATCCCAGTTGGCGATCGCCGTCTGGATCTCCTTCCGCGCAGCCTCCATCGCGCCGCGGGCGGAGTACTGCGCCTCCGTCTTGTGTCGGCCGACGTCCGCCAGGCGGTTGCCGGCCTTCGCCGTCAGGAACAGGACCGCGACCATGGTCGCCGCCATCGCCGCGGCGAACAGCGAGGAGATCAACGCGACCCCACGCTTCCGCTCCGCGGCGAGCCGAGGTGCTAGACCCAGCTTCATCTCCGAACTCCCTTTCGTGTGGTCCTCGCGGACCACGACTCCCCCCGTTGGTCGCGCCGTCGGCACGGTTCGCGGGACCCATCCCGCGCCCGCCCGTCGGCGCCGCTCGAGGCCCGCGGCGTGCGCGGGCCCCATCACTCCCCTACCAGCTGACGACGTCGCGCGCCGTCACCGCCATCGGCGTGAACGGCGGCAGGTTCGCCACCCGGTTGAACATCGGGTCGTAGTGCCAGTTTCGCTTGGGCGCCTGGTAGCGGTCGCTGCCGTACTTCCACTTGCCCGTCGCGTACTCGCTCTGCCAGGTGCAGATGAACGAACCGTTGATGTTGCAGTCCTTGCTCGACCACTTCTCGTGGAAGCGCGGCAGGTTCTCGAGCCCGCCGTTGTACTTCGAGCCGATCGTCTCGTGGTTGCCCGTCACGATCGCCAGGTTGTAGGTCGTGTCCGAGGCCGACGGCAGGTTGCCCGCCGTCTTGGACCCGTCCCAGGCGTTCGACAGCAGGTTCACCGCGTCGCCGATCACGGCGGCGCCCTTCTTGTTCACGGTGTTGTAGTCGCCCTGGACGTAGACCGACCCCTCGCTGACGACCGTCAGCGCCGCGTTGAGCTCGGAACCGTTGACCAGCTGCACCCCGCGCGCGTCGGTGCCCTCACCCATGCCGTAGTGCGCCGCGTAGAGCAGGCCGTTCGACGGGAACGCGCCGGAGCTGTTCAGCAGGTCGATGTCGATCTGCGTGACCGGGGTGTTACCGCCGCTGCCCGCCGCCTGTCGCGCGTCGTACAGGTCCGTCTGCGTGACCACGCCGGCCAGGCTGGCGCGCACCGACACGCCGTCGCTGTCGAAGGCGTCCCACGAGCCGTCCGCGTAGGTGATGATCGACAGGTCGGCGTTGTCGTGGAAGAAGCCCGGCGAGTGCGTGCCCTCGATCGCGCCGCTGATCGGCTCGTAGGTCTGCGAGCTGGTGTTGAAGTAGTGCGAACCGCCGCCCTGCTCCTCGTACATCGCGATCGAGCCGATGCTGGGCACGACCGCCTCGCCGACGCCGTGGGCGCCGTTCATCACGGTGTGGCCCGTGCCGTTCGGGTACATCTCGGGTTGCGCCCAGTTCTCCAGCGCGCCGGGGCCCCAGGGCAACCACTCGTCGGCGTCCCAGAAGTCGCCGTCGCCGTTCAGGTCGACGCCCTCGGTGAAGTTCGAGTCGTAGCCGGAGGTGTTCGCGACGCCCTCGGCGTCGAGCTGGCCGCGGCTGAGCATGCGCACGTACTCGTCGGGCTCGCTGCCGTCGTAGGGGTTCTCGACCCACTTGCGCACCTTGACCGTGCCCTCCGACTTGCTCGCGTTGTCCTTTCGGTGGCGGAACATGCCGCCGACGGAGCGCAGGTAGTTCGTGTCGACCGTCAGCGTGTTGCCGCAACCGAGGTACATGTCCGCGTTCGAGTGCACGCGGCCGCCCAGCGTCATGCTGGGGCCCGGGTTGATCTCGAGGTCGTCCGTGTAGAACACGGCGAACTGGAAGATCGGCGTCGCCTCCGCCATCACCAGGCGGTGCGCGACCTGTTGCGCCGCGCCGGAGCGCGCGCGCGCCTCGACCTCGTAGCCGGTGACGATCGTCTGGATGCCCGCGCTGTCCGTCTGGATCATGTCCACGCCGGACTCGGCGATGCTGTACTGGATGTCCTGGCCGCCGATCTCGATCTCGCCGACCTCCGGGACCGGATCCCAGTTGGCGATCGCCGTCTGGATCTCCTTCTTCGCCGCCTCGACGGCGCCCGACGCGATGTACTTCGCTTCGGCCTTGTGCCGTTCGACGTCCGCGACGGTGTTGCCGGCGGACGCGGTCAGGAAGAGGACGGCGACCAGGGTCGCGGTCATCGCCGCGGCGAACAGCGCCGAGATCAGCGCCGCGCCGCGCTTGCGGCCGGGAGTGCGTCGTTCGTTCAGAGTCTGCATCGTGGAGGTCCCCCCTGGTCCTTCCCGCTCGATCAACCGTTCGTCAGCGCGACGATGGTCTCGGTGAAGTAGCGTTGCACCTGACCCGTACCGTCGCGGTCGCGCATCCAGATGCGCACGCGGATCGATCCCAGCGGGATCTCGAAGCCGCTCGACTCGTCGTCGTCGAAGACGACGCGCTCGACGTGGTGGGCGACGACCTCGGGGTTGCCCCCGTCCAGGCGCCGCTCCAGGTAGTTCACGCCGTCCGCCCGAGTCGTCAGGCGGTAACTGATCTCCTCGCCGGCCCAGATGAGGACGCCGTCGTTGCCGACGTTCGGTTCCATCTCGCCGGTGACCGGGTCCGGCGCCCAGTCGAAGACGCGGAAGACGATCTCGCGCGCGGGGCCGAAGTCATCGTCGCCCGCCTCGCCGTTGCGGTTCGCGCCGGCGTGGTCGTGGCCGGCGAACGCGACGTCCGCGTTGCCCGGCTGGAAGACGTACGGGTACTCGAGGCCGGCGATCGTGACGTTGCCCGAGTCGCGCAGGTCCTCCGCGATCTCGATCAGGGCGCGGTTGCCCATGACCTGCAGCGTCGAGCGACGGTTGCTCGTCACGGTGAGGTTGCGGACGCCCTCGACGGACTGCGCGAGCGCGCCCGAGATGATGGCGAGCACCGTCACGGAGATCGCCATCTCGACCATGCTGAAGCCGGCGCGCGCGCGCCGCTTCACACGTTGGAGGATGCTGCGCTTCATTTCGTCTTCAGGCTGGAGAGGGTGAGCTGTCGCTGGCGGCCGCCGTGGTCCTGCCACGTGCAGGTCAGCCGCACCTCGAGCGGGTCCGGCACGTCGCCGCCCAGCGCGAAGTTCGGGAAGGCCGCGTCGATCCGCTGGCCCTGCAGGTGCACGCCGTCGAAGTCGTTCAGGAGGTCGACGAAGGCCGTCACGGCCTGGTCCGCCGTCGTCACCGGCGCCAGCGGCACGAAGTTCGGATCGCCCAGCACGTCGGCGGCGTTCGCGTGCTCGAGCACCAGCTCGATGTCGCTGTACGCCCACAGGCGCAAGCGCTCCATGCACGCCTGCAGGTCCGCGCTGGCCGCCGACGTCTCGCGGCTGGTCCGCACCAGCCGGTCGGCGTTCAGCTGCGCCGCGATGGAACCGGCGACCGCGATCATCAGGATCGTGATCGACACCATCAGCTCGACCAGCGTCAGGCCGCGCTTCGCGCCCACGGCGCCGCGGCGCCTCGCGTTCCACAAGGTCCTCATCCCCTCACCTCGAATCGTTCTCCCGCACACGGCATCGGGAGGGGGGATCGGACCTGTGGTCCCGCGCCCTGAAAGGATTTCCCTTTTTCCGCGGAGGGGGGCCCCTTCGGTCTCCGGGCGAAGGGCCGGGGCCCGCTCGGGCCTACTCGCCGCCGGCGCCGCGCGCCAGGAAGCGGCGGCTCTCGCGCGCCAGGCGGTCCAGGGCGTCGCGCTCGCGCTCGCAGGCCGGGCCCTGCTCGTCCGCCAGCGTCCAGTCGGCCTCGAAGAGCTCGACGTCGAACGCGTGGGTGCCGCCCATGCGCACCCGGAAGATGCCCGACCCGGTGTGCAGGCCGAGGTGCGCCCAACCGGACACGGAGCGGTCGCGCTGCGCGAGCGGCGTGAAGAGGTCCTCGCCCAGGGTCCAGTCGCCGCGGACCGCGGGGTCCGCGCCGAGCCGCTCGAGGATCGTCGCCGGCAGGTCGAGGTGCGAGGTCGGACGCGACTCACGGCCCGGCGTGACGCCCGGCCCCTTCACGTACAGCGGCACCGCGACCTGCTCCAGCGTGAAGTTCGAGGTGTGACCCCAGAAGCCGTTCTCCTGGAACTCCTCGCCGTGGTCGCTGGTGACGAGCACGATCGTGTCGTCCGCCAGCCCCGCCGCTTCGAGCGCGTCGAGGATGCGCCCCGCCTGCTCGTCGCACGCGATCAGCGAGTTGCGGTACTTGTTGAACACGCGCTCGACCAGCGCGGGGTCGTCGGAGTTGCGCAGCTCGATGTAGTCGAGGCGCTCCGCCGCCGGCTGGAACGGCCCGCCGTGCGAGTGGTACGGCTGGTGCGCGGCGTCGAGCAGCACGAACGCGAAGAAGGGCGCGTCGTCCGCTTCGCGGCCCTCGAACCAGTCGGTGACGGCGTCCGCGACCTGCACGTCGCGCTGCAGCGCGTCGGCGCCCGGGTGGTCGTCGTGCACGCCGTCCAGCATCTCGACCCACGCCGTGTCGCGGAACTCGGGGAAGCGCATCGACGCGCTCGAGTACACGCGGCGGTCGTACCCCGCCTCGCCCAGCACGTCGAGCAGGACCGGCGAGCGGCGCTCGGCCAGGAAGGAGAACCAGTACGAGCCGTGCAAGCCGTAGAGCATCGAGAAGACGCCGAAGCGCGTCCCGTTGCCGCCGGAGAGGTGGTCCTCGAACACCCGCGAGCCCGCGGCGTGCTCCCACAGGCGCGGCGTCGTCTCGGGCGTGAAGCAGTCCTTGCGCCACGAGTCGAGCACCAGCACCAGCACGTTCGGTCGCGGCCCGTCCGGGTCCAGCGTCGGCACGGTGCGCGGGTAGGCCAGCGGTTCGCCGGGCTCGTCGATCGCGACCGGGGCCTCGGTCGAGAAGCCGTTGCTGATGCCCTGGGGCAGGATCTGCGAGACGCGCAGCCGCGGGTACATCGGCAGCAGCTGCGAGGCGGAGTTCACCTCGTGGTCCAGCTCCAGGTCCGCCGCGGCGTAGATCGACTTCTCGATGAACAGCACGCCGACCAGCACGCCGGTCGCCAGCACGGCGGGGCGCGCCCAGGCGGACGGCGGCGCCACGACGCGGCGCTCGAGCGAGCGGCGGTACGTGCGACTCCACACGGCGTAGTGCACGCCGACGACCGCCGCGTAGACGACGGCGACCTTGACCCACAGCAGCGCGCCCAGGTGCACGGCGTCCTCGGAGCCCTCGGTGAACATCACGTTCAACACGGCGCTGTTGAAGTGGTAGCCGAGGATGCGGAACACGACGGTGTCCGCGTAGAGGAGGCACAGGAAGGCCGCGCCGACCAGCGCCTGCACCGCGCCGCCGAAGCGCGCGCGCCGCGACCAGCGGACGGTCGCCCAGGCGATGGCCGCCGGCAACAGCGCCAGGATCGCGGTGCTCGAGACGAGCGCCAGGCAGACGAAGACGACGGTCCGGACGGTGGCGTCCTCGGGCAGCCGGCTCAGGTTCACCGTGCCGATCAGCACGGCGACGACCAGGTCGGCGATCCACAGGTGGAAGGCCGCGCGGCGGCGTGCCGCGAGGTCCTGCGGGGTGGGGTCGTCGTCTCGTCTCTCCATCGAGGCGACGGGCCGTCGAGGCGGTCCGCCGAGGGAAGAGCGTATCAAGAAGGCGAGTAGGCGCGAACAAGAGCCCCCTTCACGCCCCCGGGAGCCCCGCCGCCCCCGCCCCGCCGGGCCCCGGAGAGGCGCCCTCGCGGCTTGTGCGCGCCCCCGGTCGCGAGTACCATCCCCGCCCGCTCAGCGGAGAGGTGGCAGAGCGGCTGAATGCGCCACATTGCTAATGTGGTGTCCCTTCACGGGGACCGCGGGTTCGAATCCCGCCCTCTCCGCCATTCCCGCGGCCCGCGGGACGGCGCGCGGCCTCCCCGCCGGGACCGGCCGCCCGCGACCCGTCCGCGCCGCGCCCACGCGCGCATGACGCCCCTCCTCCGCACGGCCCTCATCCTCTCGCTCGCCCTGACGGCGGGTTGCCAGGCGGACCGTCGCATCCGCGTCGTCTCGCGCCCCAGCGGCGCGCAGGTCTACTTCGACGACGTCGAGGTCGGCACCACGCCGCTCGAGATCCCGTTCCGCTACTACGGGACCCGGCGCCTGACGCTGGAGAAGGACGGCTTCCGCCGCGAGTCGACGGTCTTCGAGCTGGAGTCGCCGTGGTACGCGTTCTTCCCGATCGACGTGTTCAGCGAGCTGCTGAACCCGGTGCCGTACAAGGACTACCACGACTTCACCTTCGTGTTGGCGCGCGAGAGCGGCGAGGTCGCCGAGCCCGACCTGCAAGCGCTGCTGCGCCGCGCGGAGCGCCTGCGCCGCGCCGGCCCGCTCGGCCCCAGCGGCACGCGCGAGTCCGCGACCGAGGGCGCCGGCACGTTGCTGCCGCTGGAGCCGCGGGAGTGACCGACGGCGCGTGGGCGGGGCGCCGCGCGGTCGTGATGGGCCTGGGCGCCTTCGGCGGCGGCGTCGCGTCGGCGCGCTACCTGGCCGAGCGCGGCGCGCGCGTCACGGTGACCGACCTGCGGACGGCGGAGGCGCTGGAGCGCTCGGTGCGCGCGCTCGACGACCTCGACGTCCGCTTCGTGCTGGGTCGCCACGACGAGCGCGACTTCGCGGAGGCGGACGTCGTCGTCGTGAACCCCGCCGTGCCGCCGGGCGCCGCGCCGATCCGCGTCGCGCGCGCGGCCGGCGCGCGGATCACCAGCGAGGTCGCGCTGTTCCTCGACGCGGTGCGCGCGCCGGTCGTCGCGGTCACGGGGACGCACGGCAAGAGCTCGACCTGCCGCTACCTCGCCGACCTCGCGGCGGCGGACGGGCGGCGCGCGCGCCTGGGCGGCAACATCGGGCGCGCGCTGCTGGCCGAGGTCGACGCGATCGGCGCCGACGAGCTCGTCGTGCTCGAGGTGTCGAGCTACCAGCTCGAAGCGCTGCCCGACGCGTGGACGCGCGCCCGCGACGACTCGCCGGTGCGCTGCGCGGTCTTCACGAACATCACCAGCGACCACCTGGAGCGCCACGGTTCGCGCGCGGGCTACGTCGCGGCGAAGCTGCGCCTCATGGAGCTGCTCGCGCCCGGCGCGACGGCGATCGCGCCCGCGGACGCGGATTGGCTTGCGGGCCTGGATCCGCTCGCAGGCGCGAATCGGCTCGCGGGCCCGAACCTGCTCGCAGGCCCGAATCTGCTCGCAGGCGCGGGGCGGCGGCGGGACGATGTGGAGGTGCTGCGGTTCACGACCTCCGGCGCCGACGAGGGCGCCGACCTCGCGCTGGACGCGCGCGGCTACCGGCTCGGCGACGAGGTGCTCGCGCCGGCCGACGCGCGCGACGACCTGCCGGACTTCCAGCGCGCGAACCTGCTGGCGGCGCTCGGCGCGGCGCGCGTGATGGGCGCGCCGGCCGCCGCGCTCGCGGACGCGGCGCGGCGCACGACGGGCCTGCCCCACCGCATGGCGCGCCTCGGGACCTTCGCCGGCCGCGAGGTCGTCGACAACGCGGTGTCCACGACGCCCGAGACCACGCTGTCCGCGCTGCGCGCGACGCCGCCGCCCGCGACGGTGCTGCTGGGCGGGCACGTCAAAGCGCTCGACACCTCGGAGCTGTTCGACGCGCTGGCCGGGCGCCGCGACCGCGTCGTCGTCTTCGGCGAGGCCGCGACGCGCTGGACCGACGACCTGCGCGCGGCCGGCGCCGACGCGCACGCCGCGCCGGACGTGCCGAGCGCCGTGCGCGCCGCGTTCGAGCTGACGCCGGAGGGCGGGACCGTCCTGTTCTCGCCCGCCTGCTCCAGCTTCGACGCGTACCCGAACTTCCAGGCGCGCGCCGACGACTTCCACGCCGCGCTGCCGCGTTAGCGCGCCCGCTCCGCCGGCGGAAGCGCTACGCTCGTCCGACATGGCGACCGACCGACTGTCCCCCTACCTGCGCCGCGCCGTCGACGGCGCGCGGGAGCGCGCGCTCGCGATCCACGCCGACGAGCTCGCGCGCGAGCACCTGATGGAGCGCCTGTTCGCGGACGAGGACTCCGCGCTGTCGCGCGCGGTGCTCGACGCCTTCGCCGACCCGGAAGGGATGGCGGTCGAGAGCCTGGCGCTGTCGCCCGGCATCCTGGTCGTCGGATCGGGCGAGGCGACGCCCTTCTCGACGCGCGCCGTCGCCGCGATCCGCGGCGCGCGCGCGCGGGCGATCGAGCGCGGCGCGCGCGAGGTCACGCCGCGCGACGTGCTGCACGGCTGCGTGCCGGAGCTGACCGACGACGCGCGCGCGGCGCTCGCCTCCGCCGGCCTGCGCGAGGACGCGGGCGACGACGCGACGGGCGCGGACTCGACGATCCGCGCCGAGGGACACCTGTTCCACGCCTTCTCGAACGACGCGCGCCGCATGCTCGTCGCCGCGGCCCGCGAGAGTCACCGCGCGGAGGAGCCGTCCATCTCCCCGGCGCGCCTCCTGCTCTCCGCGCTGGCGGCCGACCGCGCGCTGGGCGAGGCGACCGGCCTGACCGGACACCGCGCCCGCATGGTGCTGGACGGCCGCACGATCGACGACACGCCGCCGCCGGCGCGCGAGGTGCCGGACGACCCGGCCTTCACCGCCTTCTTGCGCGCGCTCCCCGACGGCGCGGGCAGCCTGGACGTCGCGCTGTCCGTGCTCGCCGACCCCAAGGACGAGCTGGCCCAGGTCCTGCTGCGGCAGAAAGTCGGGCCCGAGCGGCTGGACGCCGCCCGCGGCGTGTTCCAGGACCCCGACTGAGGCGCCGCCGGCCCCCGCGACGCCGCGTTCCGCGAATCGACGCCGCCGCCCCCCTCGACGCTGACGGACGAGGAGTTTATAGGGAGGGAGAGCCGAGGCCGCGCGCCGCGGCTCACCTGCGATCCAGCGATGAACTGCGAGCACTGCCACAAGAACGAGGCGACGGTCCACGTCACGGACGTCGCGGAAGAGCCTCCGGGCGCCGTCGTCGAGCACCACTACTGCGAGCTCTGCGCGGACGGGATGAACCTCTTGTTCAGCGGCGCGGCCAAGAAGAAGTCGATGGCCGACATCTGGAAGCTGCTGCAGATCTCCGCCAAGCAGAACTCGCGGCGGCGCGAGCAGGTCGGCTGCTCCCAGTGCGGGCTGACGCTGGAGGACTTCCGCCGGCGCGGCCGCCTCGGCTGTCCGGGCTGTTACGAGGCCTTCGGCGACCAGATCTCCGACCTGCTGGAGCGCGTCCACGGCTCGACGAAGCACGTCGGCCGCCTGCCCGGCGTCAGCGAGGAGGAGTGGGACCGCATGCGGAACCTCGCCGAGCTGCGCCAGGAGCTGGAGGTCGCGATCCGCGAGGAGGCGTACGAGAACGCCGCCCGGCTGCGGGATCGCATCCAGCACCTGGAAGCCGACCGCAGCTGAGCGGGCGGCCGGGACCCGGCGCCGGTAAGCCCCTGTCCCAGCGGACGTTCCCGCGCTCGGGCCGCGCCGCGATCTCACCCTGGGCCGGTGATCCCGCGAGTCGCATCCGGCATAATCGGTCCACTCGGCACCCGCGGAGCCGCTCCGGGCTCAACCTCGCGACCTTGAAGGCCGAAGAGGGAGAGCTAGAGCTAGCTCCGGACCCTCCGAATCGGCGCTCCCCCCTCGTACGTACGAGTGCCAGCCGCTTCGGCACCCTGACCAGACCACCCCCGAGGAGACCATGTTCGATCGCTTCACGGACCGCGCCAAGAAGGTCATGAACCTCGCCCGACAGGAGGCGCAGCGGTTCAACCACGAGTACCTGGGCACGGAACACATCCTGCTCGGCCTCGTGCAAGAGGGCAGCGGCGTCGCCGCGAACGTGCTCAAGCAGATGGGCATCGATCTCTCGAAGATCCGCGACGAGGTCGAGAAGATCGTCAAGACCGGCCCGTCGATGGTCACGATGGGCCAGCTGCCGTTCACGCCCCGCGCGAAGAAGGTGCTGGAGCTCTCGCTCGAGGAAGCCAGCAACCTCGGCCACAACTACATCGGGACCGAGCACCTGCTGCTGGGCCTGATCAAGGAGAACGAGGGCATCGCCGCGCAGGTCCTGATGAACCTGGGCGTCAAGCTCGAGGACGTCCGTGAGGAGGTCCTCGACTTCCTCGGCGCCGACACCGGCGACGACGACGACGACGAGCCGGGCATCGGCGAGACCACCGGCGGCGGCGGCAACAGCAAGTCGAAGACGCCGGCCCTGGACTCCTTCGGCCGCGACCTGACCGAGCTCGCCCGCGAGGGCAAGCTGGACGCGGTCATCGGGCGCGAGCACGAGATCGAGCGCGTCATCCAGATCCTGTCGCGCCGCACGAAGAACAACCCGGTGCTGCTGGGCGAGCCCGGCGTCGGCAAGACCGCCATCGTCGAGGGCCTGGCCCAGCGCATCATCGCGAACGAGGTCCCCGAGCTCCTGCGCGGCAAGCGCATCGTGGTGCTCGACCTCGCGCTGATGGTCGCCGGCACGAAGTACCGCGGCCAGTTCGAGGAGCGCATCAAGGCCGTCATGACGGAAGTCCGTCGCGTCGGCGATGTCGTCCTGTTCATCGACGAGCTGCACACGCTGGTCGGCGCCGGCGGCGCGGAGGGCGCGATCGACGCGTCGAACGTGCTGAAGCCCGCGCTGTCCCGCGGCGAGATCCAGTGCATCGGCGCGACGACGCTGGACGAGTACCGCAAGCACATCGAGAAGGACGGCGCGCTCGAGCGCCGCTTCCAGGGCGTCGACGTGGACCCGCCGAGCCCCGACGAGACGGTCGAGATCCTGAAGGGTCTGCGCGACCGCTACGAGGCGCACCACCGCGTCCACTACACGGACGAGGCGCTGTCGACCGCGGTCGACCTGGCGACGCGCTACATCAACAACCGCTTCCTGCCCGACAAGGCGATCGACGTGATCGACGAGGCCGGCGCGCGCGTGCGCATCAAGTCGATGGTGCCGCCGCCGGACCTGCGCGACCTGACGACGCAGGTCGAGGACCTGGAGCGCTCGAAGGACGAGGCCGTGACCTCGCAGGACTTCGAGAAGGCCGCGCAACTGCGCGACCAGGCGTACCAGCTCAAGAAGAAGAAGGAAGAGCTGCAGTCCGAGTGGCGCCAGAAGCGCGAGAGCAACGAGCAGGTCGGCGAGGTCGACGCCGAGATCATCGCGGAGACCGTCTCCAAGATGACCGGCATCCCGCTGACGCGCCTCGAGAAGGAAGAGGCCGAGCGCCTGCTCCGCATCGAGGAAGAGCTCTCCGCGAAGGTCATCCACCAGGACGACGCGATCCACGCGATCGCGCGCTCGATCCGTCGCTCGCGCTCGGGCCTCAAGGACCCGCGCCGCCCGATGGGTTCGTTCATCTTCCTGGGCCCCTCGGGCGTCGGTAAGACCTACCTCTGCAAGCAGCTCGCGAACTTCATGTTCGGTGACGAGGACGCCGTCATCACGATGGACATGTCCGAGTACATGGAGAAGCACAACGCCTCCCGCCTCGTCGGCGCGCCTCCCGGCTACGTCGGCTACGAGGAGGGCGGCCAGCTGACCGAGAAGGTGCGTCGTCGTCCCTACTCCGTCGTGCTGCTCGACGAGATCGAGAAGGCGCACCCCGACGTCTTCAACATGCTCCTGCAGATCATGGAAGAAGGCCGCCTGACCGACTCGTTCGGCCGCCACGTCGACTTTCGCAACGTGATCCTGATCATGACGTCGAACCTGGGTTCGTCGCAGATGAAGGCCGGCAACCGCCTGGGCTTCGACCGCGTCGCCAAGGTCGAGACGGCCGAGGAGGACCGCAAGAAGCAGATGCGTTCGGACGTGATGCTCGAGGTCGAGCGCCACTTCCGCCCCGAGTTCCTGAACCGCGTCGACGAGCTGATCATCTTCAACCCGCTGACGCACGAGGACCTGCAACGCATCGTCCACCTGCAACTGGCCGACGTCCAAGGTCGCCTGCGCGTGAAGGGCGTCGAGCTGGAGATGAGCGCTCCGGCGATCGACTTCCTGATCACCAAGGGCTTCCACGAGGACTACGGCGCCCGCCCGCTGCGCCGCGCGATCGAGCGCTACATCGAGGACCCGCTGGCGGAGAACATCCTGCGCGGCGAGTTCGCGGACGGCCCGCCGGTCGTCGCCGGCGTCGCCGAGGACGGCGAGTCGCTGACCTTCGAGCAGACCGGCGCGAAGCCCCAGCCGGTGAAGTCCGGCGCCGAGGGCTGATCGACGCCTCCGCCGCGCGAGCGGCACCACGTATCGCGAGGGCGGTCCCGTTCGGGGCCGCCCTCGCTCGTTGCCTCCGGTCACCGCGCCGCTCCGTCGTGTCGTCGTGTCGTCGATCGAAGCGAGCGCTCGCGTCCCGCGCGCGGCGGCCCCCTCCCCCGAAGGCGTCGCCGCGGCGCGCCGCTCACGGCAACCAGAGCACCGTCAACGCGTCGCTGAAGTTCGCGCCGTGCCCGCAGGGGCTGCCCGGCCCCGGATCGCGGTACCAGAACTGGTAGTGGCGCGTGGAGAAGGGCGCGATCGGACCGCCCGGCAGCGGCGTCGTCATCGCGCCCGCGCCGAAGGCGTCCAGGAACACGACCTCGAGCCGGACCGTCGGGTTGCCCATGCACAACCGCCCGTCCAGGAACGGGATGCTGACCTGCGTCGCGCCCTGCAGGAAGATGCCCGGCTGGAACGGGCGCCCGTTCGTCACCGACAGCGAGTAGGTGCCGATCGAGATCGACGGGAAGCCCGACTCGTGCAGCACGGCGCCGTCGCCCGTGGAGTTGATGCACCCCCCCACCGAGCCCGCGGGCTGGTGGTTGCCGCACGGGCACGCGCTGGGCGTGTCGGCGGTGCAGAAGCGCCGCTCCGCGCGCGCGCCGATCACGTCGTCGCGGCCGGTGCAGGTCAGCGTGCCGTTCGTCCAGAACCAGTCGTCGACGCCGCTGAAGGTCTCCCCGCCCGCCGCGAGCGCCAGCGAGAACTGGTGCGTCGTGGACGAGCCGACCTGGTTGTCGACGATCGTCAGGCTCAGGTTGCTGCCGGCGATCGTGCCGTTCACGTTGCCGAAGAACACGCCGGTGTCGGCGCGCCAGGCCGCGCCGCCGACGAGGTTGCCGACCTGCGTCAGCGACAGGTCGTACCACCACTGGTCGCCGACCTGCGGCACGCACAGGACGCCCGCGTGCGTCGTCTCGGCGTAGACGTACCAGTCGCCGGAGACGTTCTGGGCGGCCGCGGGGTTCGAGGAGAGGGCGAGGACGCCGAGCAGCGTCGGGACGAGGGTCTGGAGCGCGTGGCGGAGCATGGCGGGCACCTTCGAGTGGGGTCTCGGCGCCGGCCCCTGCCGGCGCACGCCCCTCAATGACGTCCGCGTCCCGTTGCGGACAGGAATCCGCCGACGACTCGCGCGCGTCCCCCTCCGGGGACGGAAGAGCGCCGCGCGGGGGACCCCCGCGCGGCGCTCGTGACTCCGATCGGCGCGGCGCTCGTCGGCGCCGCCGGCGCTACGGCAGCCAGGCGATCGTCAGCGCGTTGCTGAAGTTGCTGCCCGCGCCGCAGGGGCTGAGCTGCGGGTCGCGGTACCAGTACTGGTAGTGCCGGATCGGGACGCCGAGCGGCACGTTGCCCTCGACGGACACGCTGACGGACGACGACGCGTTGCCCGCCGGGTCCGTGAACGCGACCTCGAGCCGCTCGGTCGGGTTCCCCATGCACAGGCGACCGTCCTTGAACGGCACGCTGATCGCGAACGAGCCCTGCACGAACATGCCCGGCTGCGACGGGCGCGCGCCGGTCACGGACAGCTGCAGGGTGTCCGTCGAGAACGACGCCAGGCCCGACTCGGTCAACACCGCGCCCTGGCCGGTCGAGTTCGCGCAACCGCCGAAGGCCGAGGTGTTGTTGCAGGGGCACTGCCCGGCGGTGCCTTCGCAGAACATCACGCCCCAGCGCCGCGCCACCGCGTCGTCCGTGCCGCCGCAGGTGCCCACGCCGTTCGAGACCGTCCAGTTCGAGCCGCCGAAGATCATCTCCGCGCCGGCCGGCGCCATGAAGGAGTAGGTGAAGGTCGTCGTGTTCGCGCCCAGCGTCGCCGAGCCCGTGATCGACACGTTCTGGCCCACGACCGTGCCGGTCACGGGCGCGAGCGGCGCGCCGGTGTCGGCGAACGCCACGAGGCCCGTCAGGTTGCCGGCGCCGTCCTGCGACAGGCTGACGTGGTAGATCACTTCCTGGCCGATGAACTGGGTGCAGCCGGCGGTCGCCGTCGTGGCGAGGCTCCACACGCGCCACTCGCCGGACATGTCCGTCGTCTGGGCCGCCGCCGTGGAACCGAACATCGAAGCCGCGAGCGCGAGCGCCGCGAGGACCTTCCGTCCGTACATCTCTCTCTCCTCTTGTGCCGAAGGTGGGGAACGCCCGCGCGGGGGATCGCGCGGGCGCCCCCAGACTACCAGCGGCTCGCGGACGCGCTACGGCAGGAAGCGCGCGCCGAGGTCCGGCGGGATCATCGGGCACAGGCCCTCGGGCGCCGCGAACAGGCGCTTGCGCACGCGCGCGACGCCGTCGTACGCGACGTCGCGTAAAGGCCGCGGGAAGATCCAGGCCGCGCTGCCGATCACGCGCCACAGCCCGCCGAGCGCGAGCAGGAGGTGGACGATCGCGCTGGAGCGCTGCAGCAGGCGCCCGTCGCCGGTGCGGACGACGACGCTGTCGCCGAGCGCCGCGCGCTCCGCCTCGCTCACGTGCTGCGCGAAGTGGTCGCCCTGCAGCGCCGCGAAGCGGAAGTGCGCGGCGGCGTCCTCGGCGAGGAGGAAGCGCACGGTGCGGTGGCAGAGCCCGCAGTCGCCGTCGTAGTAGACGACTTCCTGTCCGTCGCCCCGGCGGCGCGGGCGGACGATCGCGGGATCGAAGGTCGCGAGCGTCACCGGGATCAACGCCAGCCACCACGCGTGCGGACCCGAGCTCGCGATCATCGCGTAGGCGCAGTACGCGACCCAACCGAACCAGGTGGCGCGCTGGAACACCACGTTGCGAGACGCGACGAGCGAACCACAGGCGGCCAACCCCCAGACGAGGGCCCACGCGGCGGCGCTCTCGCCCCGGCCCGATCCGGACGTCGAGACCGAGACGGCGACGGCGGCGAGGCTCGAGTAGACCGCCAGCGACG
This sequence comes from bacterium, assembly GCA_030426745.1. Lineage (GTDB taxonomy): Bacteria > Planctomycetota > UBA1135 > UBA1135 > JACKHV01. The sequence continues at coordinate 1,875 of JAUHYB010000005.1, read as the reverse complement.
CGACGGCGAGGTTCTCGCGCGAGCGCCGCCAACCGCCGCCGGGGTCCGGCCGCTGCAACGCGATGATCGACCCGAACGGCGCCGGCGGCGTCAGCGCGTGCGCCAGCAAGAGCGGCTGCACCAGCCACCACGCGTACCCGCGCCCCAGGCAGAAGGCCGCGACCAGCGCCACGGCCGCGAACCAGCGGTCGAAGAAGCCCGCCGCGATGCAGCATGCGATCGCCGTCAACGGGACGCGCAGCGCGTCGCTCATCGTGAGCTGCCCGCTCCACGGCAACCAGCCGCTGAGCGTGGTCGTCGGCATCGGGATCCAGACGAGCGCGATCAGGACCGCGGCCAGGGCGACGCGGTAGAGGCTGTATTGCCCGCCGGTCCAGCCGTTCGTCGGGGTCGGAGGGGCGGCGCGCATGCGGGGGGCGACGATACCGTGCCGCACGACATGTTGTCACCGGGCCAAGGACGCTGACCGGTCCGGACCGTCTCTCCCGGTGACAACCTGTTGTGCGGCACGGTATCGTCGCCCCCCGCATGGGACTGGACGAAGACGACCCCGACCTCGACTTCGACGACGCCGGCGCGCACGAGCGCCTCGTCGAGGCCGCGCGCCTGTTCGACGCGGGCGAGTACCACGACGCGCACGAAGCCTGGGAAGTGCTCTGGCTGAAGAACGAGGGCGCGGACGCCGACTTCTTCAAGGGCCTGATCCAGGCCGCGATCTGCCTGCACCACTGGCGCGACGGCGACCCGGACGGCGCGCGCAAGCTGTACCGCGGGCACCGGCGGTACCTGGCGCCCTACCTGCCGACACACCGCGGCGTCGACGTCGCGGGGTTCCTGGAGGCGATGCGCGGGGCGCTCGATCCCCTCTTGCGCGCCGGGCCGGACGAGGTCGTGCCCTTCCCCGCCGGCGGCGGGCCGCGCGTCCCGATGGCCTGATCGGATTTCGCGCGCTTCGTCGCGAACCGGCGGCGCCGGCGGCGGTCTCCCCTCGCGTGAGCACCACCGCCCCCCTGCGCATCTCGACCGGCGGCCCGTCGTGGCCGCCGGCGCTCGAGACCATCGACGGACCCCCCGAACACCTGTGGCTGCGCGGACGCGCCGAGCTGCTGGGCGCGCTGCGCCGCGTCGCGATCGTCGGCACGCGGTCGCCGACACCCTACGGCGAGGCCCAGGCCGAGCGCTTCGGACGCGCGCTGGCCGCCGCGGGCATCGTCGTCGTCAGCGGCATGGCGCGCGGCGTGGACCAGGCGGCGCACCGCGCGGCGATGGCGGCGGGCGGCGACACGATCGCGGTGCTCGGTTCGGGCGTGGACGTGCCGTGGCCGGACGTGCCGCTGGCGGGCGAGATCGCCGAGCGCGGCCTGTTGCTGTCCGAGTTCCCGCCGGGCCAAGGGCCGCGGCCGCACCACTTCCCGCTGCGCAACCGCGTGATCTCCGGGCTGTCGGAAGCCGTCGTCGTGATCGAGGCGGCGGCCGCGTCGGGTTCGCTGATCACCGCGCGCTGGGCGGCCGACCAGGGTCGCGCCGTGTACGCGCTGCCCGGCCGCGTCGACCACCCGATGTCGCGCGGGACGCACCGCTTGTTGCGCGAGGGCGCCGCGTTGATCGAGAGCCCCGAGGAGCTGGTCGGCGAGCTGCTGGGCGACGCTTCGCGCGCGCGGCCGGCGCCGCCGCGACCGGAAGGCCCGCTGCTCGAGGCGCTCGTCGGCGAGACGCTGTCCGCGGACGAGCTGGCGGAGCGCCTGGGGCGCGAGCTGTCCGACGTGCTGGTCGAGCTGGTCGCGCACGAGCTGGAGGGCCGCGTCGTCCGCGCGCCGGGGGGGTTGTACCGCCTGCCGGCGTAGTCGGTCCGGGCGGCGCATTCGACGACACGAC
>JAUHYB010000204.1 GCA_030426745.1 bacterium | reverse complement strand
CTCGTCGAGGCCGGCGTGGACGTGCTGGTCGTCGACACGGCGCACGGCCACAGCACGAACGTGATGGACACGGTGCGCGAGCTGAAGGCGAAGCTGGACGTCGACGTGGTCGCGGGCAACGTCGCGACCGCGCAGGCGGCAAAGGCGCTGGCCGAGTCCGGCGTCGACGCCGTGAAGGTCGGCATCGGCCCCGGCTCGATCTGCACCACGCGCGTCGTCGCCGGCGTGGGCGTCCCGCAGCTGACGGCCGTGATGGACGTCGTCGAGGCGCTGCGCGGCTCCGGCGTGCCGGTCATCGCCGACGGCGGCATCCGCTTCTCGGGCGACATCGCGAAGGCGCTCGCCGCCGGCGCGTCCTGCGTCATGCTCGGCAGCCTGTTCGCGGGCCTCGAGGAGTCGCCCGGCGAGACGTTCCTCTACAAGGGTCGTTCGTTCAAGGCCGTGCGCGGCATGGGCTCCCTCGGCGCGATGCAGAAGGGCTCGAAGGAGCGCTACCGCCAGGGCGACGTGCAAGAGGTGCACAAGCTGGTGCCCGAGGGCATCGAAGGCATGGTGCCGTACAAGGGCCGCCTGTCGCACTTCGTGCACCAGCTGGTCGGCGGCGTGCGGTCCGGCATGGGCTACACCGGCGCCCGCGACATCGAGACGTTCTGGGAGCGCGCCGTGTTCTGCCGCATCACGTCGGCGGGCATGAAGGAGAGCCACCCGCACGACGTCAGCATCACCAAGGAATCCCCCAACTACTTCCACTCCGAATGAGCCAGGCCCCCCGCGGTGTCCTCGTCGTCGACCTGGGCACCCAGTACACGCAACTCATCGCTCGCCGCCTGCGCGAAGCCGGGACCTGGTGCGAGATCACCGTGCCCGATCGCGCGATGGAGGACGCCGGGCGCATGGACCTGGGCGGCGTGATCCTCTCCGGCGGCCCGAACTCCGTCTACGACGAGGGGTCGCCGCGCCCGCCGCGCGAGCTGCTCGACCTGGGCGTCCCGATGCTCGGCATCTGCTACGGCATGCAGTGGATGTGTCAGGAGCTCGGCGGCCGCGTCGAGTCGACGGACACGCGCGAGTACGGCCGCACGTCGATCCGCGTGCTGGAGTCGGAGGGCCTCTTCGCCGGCATCGGCGGCCACACCGTCGTGTGGATGAGCCACGGCGACTCGGTGACCGCGATCCCGGACGGCTTCGCGACCTACGCCAGCTCCGACACCTGCGAGTTCGCCGCCGTCGGCGACCCCGCGCGCAAGTGGTGGGGCGTGCAGTTCCACCCCGAGGTGACGCACTCGGTGCGCGGGCGCGAGATGATCGACAACTTCCTGTCGGTCGTCTGCGCGCTGCCGGGCGACTGGAAGCCGGACTCGATCGTCGAGCGCGAGGTCGCGCAGGTGCGCGAGATCGTCGGCGACGACGGCGAGGTCGTGCTGGGCCTGTCGGGCGGCGTCGACTCGTCGGTCGCGGCGCTGATCATCAACGAGGCGATCGGCGCGCGTCAGCACTGCATCTTCGTGGACAACGGCCTCTTGCGGAAGGGCGAGCGCGACGCGGTCGAGGCCGAGTTCCGCGAGCACCTCGGCATGGACCTGACGGTCGTCGACGCCGCGGACCGCTTCCTGTCGAAGCTCGCCGGCGTCACCGACCCCGAGACGAAGCGCAAGATCATCGGCTACGAGTTCGTCGAGGTGTTCCGCGAGGAGGCGAAGCGCTTCAAGAACTCGAAGTACCTCGGCCAGGGCACGCTGTACCCCGACGTGATCGAGTCGGTCGCCGCGCACGGCGGATCGACGGCGGTGATCAAGAGCCACCACAACGTCGGCGGCCTCCCCGAGGACCTCGACATGGAGCTGGTCGAGCCGCTGCGCGAGCTGTTCAAGGACGAGGTCCGCGCGATCGGCCGCTTCCTGGGGCTCGACGAGCGCATCGTCTCGCGCCAGCCGTTCCCCGGCCCCGGCCTGGCGGTGCGCATCCTGGGCGAGGTCACCGCGGAGCGCGTCGCCTTGTTGCAGGAGGCCGACCACATCGTCACGACCGAGATCGAGGCCGCCGGCGAGCACGAGGGACTCTGGCAGTACTTCGCCGTGCTGCTGCCCGTGCAGTCGGTCGGCGTGATGGGGGACGCGCGCACCTACGAGAACGCCTGCGCGCTGCGCGTGGTCGAGTCCACCGACGGCATGACCGCCGACTGGGGACACCTCTCGCACGAGCTGCTGGCCCGGATCTCGAACCGGATCATCAACGAGGTGCGCGGGATCAACCGCGTGGTCCTCGACATCAGCTCGAAGCCGCCCGCGACGATCGAGTGGGAGTGAGGGCCGGCGCGGCGCTCCGGCGCCGCCGCGCGACCTCCTCAGACTTCCCCGAAACGGGATGGAATGGCGGGCGTACCAGCGCGAAAGCAGCCCCCGAGCCCTCCGCTCCGAGACCGTTCGGTCTCGATTTCGCGCCCGGGGCGCTATGATCCCGGTCGAGCGGCGGCCCCACGGGCCGCCCTCCGCACCGCATCCCTCTCCGCTCCGCAGTCACCGAACCCCCGCCGACCGACCCAGATGATCCGCCAACGCACCGCCGTCGTCACCTCCGTCCTCGCCCTGCCCCTCCTCGTGGCCTTCGGGGCGCGCGCCCAGAAGCTGGCCTTCGGACCGGAGGACGGCAGCGCCCTCGACAAGTCGCTGTCGATGGACGTGAGCTTCTACGTCGAGGACCTCTCCCTCATCGCCGACGGCCAGGACGTCGGCGGGATGATGATGGCCGAGATGGACGAGGCGCTGTCCTTCAACATGCTGATCGAGGTCACCGACGAGTACGTCCGGACCGAGGGCGGCAAGCACATGGAGCTGCTCCGCACCTACAACACGATCACCGCGGAGGGCGGCACCGAGTCCGAGCGCGAGGAAGCGGACGGGATCGACGAGCTCGAGGACGAGACGATCCTCTTCAAGTGGAACGACGAGGAAGGCGTCTACAACAAGTCCTACCACGAGTCCGAGGGCGACGAGGACCTGCTCGAGGAGCTCGAGGTCGACATGGACTTCACCGCGCTGCTGCCCGGCGGCGAGGTCTCCGAGGGCGACACCTGGGAGATGGCCGGTGACAAGGCGCTGAGCCTGTTCGCGCCCGGCGGCTTCCCCGGCGGCAGCGGCGGCGGCGACGGCGAGGAAGAAGCCATGGAGCTCTTCCAGCAGGAGCTGCAGCCCCAGATCGAAGAGGCCTTCGGCGACTTCGTCATCGAGTGCACCTACGTCGGCACCCGCGAGGACGGCGACGCCAGCTACGGCGAGATCACGTTCGAGTTCGAGGGCGAAGGCGCCATCGACCTGTCCGACTTCCTGCTGGCCGTCTTCGAGCTGCAGATGGAAGGCCAGGACATGGAGATCGACGTCGACATCACGGCGAACCTCGAGCTGTCCTTCGAGGGCCGCGGCACGCTGCTGTGGGACCAGGCGATGGGCACCGTCCACTCTTACGACATGAGCTGCGAGATGCTGCTGATCGCCGACGTCGACGCGGCCGTCGACGCGATGGGCGAGTCGCACGAGATGGAAGCCAGCGCCGAGCTCTCGGGCAGCGGCGAGTGGTCGATGACCACCGGCGGCGACGCCGAGTAGTCGCCCGACGCTCCGGAAACGACGGAGGCCCGCGTTCCCTTCGGGGTGCGCGGGCCTCTCTCGTTCGACGCGGGGTCCCGCGCCGCGATCAGCGCTTCATCAGCGCCTTCGAGATCAACGGCCCGACGACGCCGCCGACGAGCAGCACGGCGCCCGCGGCCAGCGCGAAGCGACCGAGGCCGGCCCAGCCCTTCGGCAGCGTGTCCTGGAACCAGTACAGCGCCACCGTGCCGAAGCAGACCATGCCGACGACGAGGATCCAGCCCTCGCGGAACAAGAGGCGCGCGTCGCGGTGCGCCGTCGTGCCGTCGTCGTCGAGCGCCCACCCGCGCGGCAGCGCGGCGCGCAACTCGCGCTTGGTCGGCGGCCGCGTGCCCGGGCCGACCCGCGAGAGGTCGACGAGCTCCTCCACGGGCACGTGCTCGCGGGGCATCGCGGCTAGCCCTCCAGGATCAGGCGCTTCAGGATCTCGCGCACCTTCTGCGGGTTCGCCTTGCCGCCCGAGGCCTGCATGACCGGGCCGATCAGCGCGCCCAGCGCCTTGTCCTTGCCCGCGCGCACGTCCTCGGCGATCGCGTCCTTGCCGACGAGCGCGTCGCGGCACCACGCCTCGAGCTGACCCTCGTCCTCGACCTGCTCCAGGCCGAGGCGCGCGACGACCTCACCCGCCGGCTCGCCGGTGGCGAGCATCTCGCGGATCACCTGGCGCCCGGCCTTGGTGTGGATCGTGCCGCCGGTGACGAGCGCGATCAGCTCCGACAGGTCGTGCGGGCGAACCGGCAGCTCGTCGACCGTCGTCGCCGCGAACTCGTCGTCACCGAGCGCGCGCAGCACCTCGTTCGCGATCCAGTTCGCGGCGTCCTTCGGGCGGCCGGACAGGCGCGCGGTCGCCTCGAAGAAGTCGGCGACGCCGCGGTCGGCGGTCAGCACGCCCGCGTCGTACTCGGACAGGCCGAGCTCGCGCTGGTAGCGCGCCCGACGCGCCGCGGGCAGCTCGGGCAGGAGCGCGCGCTCGCGCTCCAGGAAGGCCTCGTCGACCGTGACGGGCGGCAGGTCGGGCTCGGCGAAGTAGCGGTAGTCGTCCGCCGCCTCCTTCGAGCGCATGGACCGCGTGACGAGCTTGTCCGCGTCCCACAGCCGCGTCTCCTGCACGGGGAAGCGCGCCTCGTCGCCCGACTCGTAGGCCGCGATCTGGCGCACGATCTCGTGCTCCAGCGCGGCGGCGACGTTGCGGAACGAGTTCAGGTTCTTGACCTCGACCTTCGTGCGCCAGCCCTCGCCCTCGGGGTGCACGGACACGTTCACGTCGCAGCGCAGCTCGCCCTTCTCCATGTCGGCGTTGCTGACGCCGGCGTAGGTCAGGATCTCCTTCAGCGCCGTCAGGTACTCGAAGGCCTCCTCGGGCGTCGTGACGTCGGCCTCGGTCACCGACTCGATCAGCGGCGTGCCCGCGCGGTTCAGGTCGACCAGCGTCGTCGTGCCGCGGTCGTGGATCGCCTTGCCCGCGTCCTCTTCCAGGTGGATGCGGTGCAGCCGGATGCGGCGCCCGCTCGGCAGGTCGATGCCGCCGCCCGTGCAGTACGGGCGGTCGAACTGCGAGATCTGGTAGTTCTTCGGGATGTCGCAGTAGAAGTAGTTCTTGCGGTCGAACTTCGACCACGGCGCGACGTCCGCGCCGACCGCGAGCGCCGCGCGCACGCCCAGCGCCAGCGCTTCCTCGTTCATCACCGGCAGCGTCCCCGGTTGCCCCGTGCAGACCGGGCAGGTGCGGCTGTTCGGCGGCGCGCCGAACTCGACGGGGCAGCCGCAGAACAGCTTGGTGACCGTGCGCAGCTGGGCGTGCACCTCGAGGCCGCACACGACGCGCCAGCGCGTGCCCGAAGCGCGCGCGATCCAGACGTCTCCTTCGCGTTCGATCGGGTCCGTCACGATCGGCTCCCTTCCGCCGCGGGCGGCGTCGCCAGGTGATGGTCGGTGGCCAGCTCGAAAGCGCGCGCCGCGCGCAGCACGCGCGCGTCCTGGCCGTCGGGCGCGACGAGTTGCATGCCGACGGGCAACCCGTCCGCCAGCCCGCACGGCGCGCTGATCGCTGGCAGACCCGCCAGGCTCACGGGCACCGTCATCAGGTCCTTCGCGTACATCGCCAGCGGGTCCTTCGTCATCGCGCCCAGCTCGAAGGCCGTGCACGGGCTGGTCGGTCCGGCGATCAGGTCGACGTCGTCGAAGGCGGCGCGGTAGTCCTCGCGGATGCGCGCGCGGGCGCGTTGCGCGCGGCCGTACCAGGCGTCCTGGTACCCCGCGGACAGCGCGTAGGTGCCCAGCAAGATGCGCCGCTTCACCTCGTCGCCGAAGCCGTCCTCGCGCGTCGTCGCGAACATCTCCTGCAAGCCCGATCCCGGATCGGTGCGCGCGCCGAAGCCGACGCCGTCGTAGCGCGCGAGGTTGCTCGACGCCTCCGCCGTCGCGACGACGTAGTAGGTCGGGATCGCCAGGTCC
>JAUHYB010000203.1 GCA_030426745.1 bacterium | reverse complement strand
CGAGTTCCTCGCCGGCCTCGAGCTGAAGGGCTCCGTCTTCCGCTCGAACCACGCGTCGAACTACCTGGCGCTGGCGGGCAACCTGCCGCGGGATCGCGACTCGCTGGTCGCGGCGCTGGACCAGGTGTTGGCCGATCCGAAGCACGCGCCGTTCCGGCCGAAGTGGTTGCGGGGCTTGTAGGGGTATGGAGCCGCGACGACGTGCGCGGCTGGGGGTCGCGGAAGCGCTACCGATGCACGCCCGGCGCCTCGTGCCCCGTCCGCTCCACCCACGACTGGTAGTCGCCGTGGAACACGAGCGGCTGGTCCGCGGTCGACTCGCCGCCGCCCGACAGGTCGAGGACCTTGTTCGCGAGGCCCTTCAGGAAGAGGCGGTCGTGGGAGACGAAGATCAGCGTGCCCTCGAACTTGGCGAGGGTCTGGATCAGCATCTCCTTGGTCGTGAGGTCGAGGTGGTTCGTGGGCTCGTCCAGCACGAGGAAGTTCGGCGGGTCGTAGAGCATCTGCGCCAGCACGAGGCGTGAGCGCTCGCCGCCGGACAGCACGCGGATCGGCTTGTCGATCTCGTCGGACTGGAAGTCGAAGGCGCCGAGCAGGTTGCGCTTCGACGGCGTCGACGCGGTGGGGAAGGCGTCGTCGATCTGCTCGTAGACGGTGCGGTTCGCGTCGAGCACCTCGAGCGCGGACTGCGCGAAGTAGCCGACCTTGAGGCTGGCGCCGAGCTTCACCTCGCCCGTGTCCGGCGTCTCGGCGCCGACGATCATCTTGAGCAGCGTCGACTTGCCCGCGCCGTTGACGCCCATGACGCACCAGCGCTCGCCGCGCTTGATCTCGAGGTCGAGCCCGCGGTAGACGACGTGGTCGCCGTACGCCTTGTGCACGGCCTTCAAGGTCGCGACGTCGTTGCCCGAGCGCGGCGGCTCGGGGAAGCGGAACGGCACCAGCACGCGCTTCTTCGGCGGCTCGAGCTTGTCGATCTTCTCCAGCTTCTTGACGCGCGACTGCACCTGCGCGGCCTTCGCGGCGTGCTTCTCGAAGCGCTCGATGAAGCGCTCCTCCTTCTCCAGCATCTTCTGCTGGCGCGCGTAGGCCGCCTCGGCGTCGGCCTCGCGCAGCACGCGCTCGCGGTCGTAGAAGTCGTAGTTGCCGCCGTACGCGACCAGCTCGCCGCCGTCGACGGCGACGATCTTCTTCACGACGCGGTTCATGAAGTCGCGGTCGTGGCAGGTCATCAGCACCGCGGCGTCGCTGGCGCGCAGGAAGCCCTCGAGCCACAGGATCGACTCGATGTCCAGGTGGTTCGTCGGCTCGTCGAGCAACAAGACGTCCGGCTTGCCGATCAGCACCTTCGCCATCGACACGCGCATGCGCCAACCGCCGGACAGCGCGCCGACGTCGCCGCTCACCTGCTCGTCGCGGAAGCCGAGGCCGGCCAGCACCTCGCGCGCCCGCGCCTCCAGCTCGTAGCCGCCCAGCTGCTGGTACTCGCCCTGCACCTCGCCGAAGCGCTCCAGGATCGCGTCCATCTCGTCCATGCGATCGGGGTCGCTCATCGCCGCTTCGAGCTCGGCGACCTCGTGATGCAGCTCGCCCAGCCGCCCGCTGCCGGCGATCGCCTCGTCGAGCACGCTGCGCCCGCTCATCTCGCCGGCGTCCTGGCGGAAGTAGCCGATCGACAGCCCCTTCGGCACGGACACGCCGCCGCCGTCGGGCGTCTCCTCGCCGACGATCAGGCGGAACAGCGTCGACTTGCCGGACCCGTTCTGGCCGACCAGCCCGACCTTGTCGCCGGGGTTCAGCTGGAACGACGCGTCGGTCAGGAGCGCCTGGCGGCCGTAGTGCTTCGAGAGGGAGTTCAGCGCGATCATGGGCGCGAGAGGGTAGTCGCAACCCGCCGATCTGTCGCGGCCCGGCGGGGGCTTTCGCGGCGGCGGACCACGGCGGGTCGCGAGGCGTGCCCCCGCGCCGGGGAGAGTGCAGAATGACGCGCTCGCCCGAACCGCACGCCGCACGACGATGCACCGCTCTCTCTCGCACCTCCTGGCGCTCGCGACGCTGGCCGCCCCGCTCGCCGCGCGCCCCCAATCCGCCGCTCCCTCCGCCCCGCTGCTCGTCGCCGACGTGCGCCTCGAGCAGGACCCCGAAGCCGCCCGCGTCTCGCTGGTCGTCCGCGACGGCCGCATCGAGCGCGTGCTGCCCGCCGGCGCGCCGCCGCCGCCCGGTTGCCGGCGCATCGAGGGCGACGGCGCGCTGTGCCTGCCGGCCTTCGTCGACGCGTTCACGCGGGCCGGTTGCGACACGCCGGTCCCGGTGATCGACCGCGACGGCGGCTTCGACGCGCAGGCGGACGTGGCGCTCGGCATGCGCGAGGCGAACCGCAAGGGCGTCCAGCCGGCCTTCCGCGCGGTCGACGCGCTGGCGTTCGAGGACGGCGCGCTCGACGGCTTCCGCGCGCACGGCTTCGCGGTGCTGCACAGCGGGCCCGACCGCGAGCTGCTCGCGGGCCAGACGACGCTGGTGACCACCGGCGGCGCCGCGTTGCGCGACCGCGTGCTGCGCGCGTCCGTCGGCCAGGTCGGCGGCCTGCGCGCGCGCGGCGCGGGCTACCCGACGACGCTGATGGGCTCGATGGCGCAGCTGCGCCAGTTCTTCCTCGACGCCGGCCTGCACGCGCGCCGCGCGGAGGCGCCGGACGTCGGACGCCGGCTGCCCTACGACGCGGACCTCGACGCGGGCGCTGCGCTGCTGTCCGGCGAACAGCGCGTGTGGGCGCGCGTCGACGAGCGCGGCGACATCGAGCGCTGGCTCGGACTGGCCGAGGAGTTCGGCCTGCGGCTGGTGATCGTCGGCGGGCGCGACGCGTGGATGCTGGCCGATCGCTTGAAGGCGGCCGAGGTGCCCGTCGTGCTGACGCTCGAGTGGGGCGACGAGCCCGAGGATCCGGCCGCCGACGAGGGAGCGGCCGAGCCCGACGAGGACGCGATCGAGGCGGAGGAGCCCGAGGTGCCGCCGGAAGCGGACGCGGCGCGGGACGACGCCCAGGGCCGGGACGAACCGGAGCCAGCCGACCCCGCCGACCCGGGCGGCGTCGACACGCAGGGGGACGACGCGACGACGGACGCGGACGACCAGGCGAGCGACGAGGCGGGCACGGAGGAGGCGAGCGCCGACGACGACGCCGACGACGACGCCCGCTGGATCTACGAGGAGCCGCGCGCGCTCCGCGTCGAGCGCCGCCGCCTGTGGGAGGAGCGGCGCGACGGCGCGCTGCGCCTGGTCGAGGCGGGCGTGCCGATCGCCTTCGGCACCGCGGGCGGTTCGTCGGAGGACCTGATGGAGCGCGTCGCGACGCTCGTCGAGGCCGGCCTGGACCCGGCCGCGGCGCGCGCGGCGCTGACGTCCGGCGCGGCGACGCTGCTGGGCGAGGAGGCGCGGCTGGGTCGCGTCGCGGAGGGCTTCGAAGCCCAGCTCGCGCTGTGGACCGACGCGCCGTGGTCCGAGGGCGCGCAGCTCGCGTGGCTCGTCGTCGACGGCGAGACCTACGAGTTCGAACACGCGACCGACGAGGAGGACACGGCCGCGGCCGAGGTCGAGGCGTCGGGCGAGTGGCGCCTGCGCTTCGCCCAGAACAAGCGCGCCGACGCGACCGTGACGCTCGTGATGGCCGAGGACGGCAGCGTGTCCGGCACGGCGCGCTACCAGGCGATGCGCGGCCAGGTCGTCGAGATCCCGGTCAGCGGGCGCGTCGCGGGCGACCAGCTGAAGCTGTCCGCGACGACGGAGGTCGAGGGCTATCCCGTCGACATCAGCGTCGAAGCGCGCATCAGCGGCGACGCGATGTCCGGCAAGTCCGTGTGGAAGACCGCGGGCGGCACCGAGACGAACGACTTCGAAGGCACGCGCGAGCCCGAGGGAGGTGCGCGGTGAGGTTCCACACGCGACTCCTGCGCGCGGCTTGCCTCGCGCTCGTGATGACCGCCGCGGCGACGGCGTCCGACCACCCGATCGAGACCGACGCGGACCGCGCGCCGCGCACGCGCACCGGCGGCAGCTGCGTGGTCCGCGGCGCGACCGTGCACACCGCGGTCGGCCCGGCGAAGGTGGCCGACGTGCTGGTGCAGGACGGCAAGATCAAGGCGATCGGCGACGTCAGCGCGCCGGAGGGCCTGGTCGAGCTGGACGGCGCGGGCATGCACCTGACGCCCGGCGTCGTCGACCCGCACTCACACATGGCGATCGAGCGCGGCGTGAACGAGGGCAGCGTGTCGATCTCGGCCGAGGTGCGCATCGGCGACTCGATCGATGCGGACGACATCGCGCTGTACCGCGCGCTGGCAGGCGGCTGCACCACGATCCACACGATGCACGGCTCGGCGAACGCGATCGGCGGCCAGAACCAGGTGCTGAAGCTGAAGTGGGGGCGCAGCGCGGACGAGCTGAAGTTCGCGGACGCGACGCCGACGATCAAGTTCGCGCTGGGCGAGAACCCGCGGCGCGCGAACTGGGGCGACGGCGACCGCTTCCCCGGGTCGCGCATGGGCGTGGCGGCGGTGTTCGACCGCGCGTTCGAGCGCGCGCGCGAGTACCGGCGCGCGTGGAAGGCGTACGAGGACGCGCTGGCGAACGGCGAGGCCGCCGCGGAGCCGCGCCGCGACCTGCGGCTGGAGGCGGTGTCGCGCGTGCTCGATGGTTCGCTGAAGGTGCACACGCACTGCTACCGCGTGGACGGGATCCTGATGATCCTGGACGTGGCGGAGCGCTACGGCTTCCGCGTGGGCGTGCTGCAACACGTGCTCGAGGGCTACAAGGTCGCCGCGGAGATCGAGGAGGCCGGCGCCGAGACGTCGACCTTCGCCGACTGGTGGTCGTACAAGGTCGAGGCCTACGACGCGATCCCGGAGAACGCGGCGCTGCTCGCGCGCGCCGGCGTGTCGAGCTCGATCAACTCCGACTCCGACGACCTGGTGCGACGGATGTACGGCGAGGCGGCGAAGAGCGTGCGCTACGCCGGCATGGACGCCGTCGGCGCGCTGCAGCTGATCACGCTGATCCCCGCGCAGCAGCTGGGCATCGCGAACCGCGTGGGCTCGATCGAGGTCGGCAAGGACGCGGACCTCGTGCTGCTGGACGGCCCGCCGCTGTCGGCGCTGTCGCGCGTCGCGTGGACGATGGTCGAGGGCGAGCTGGAGTTCGAGCGGCGCGACGCGTTCGGCTTCGACGCGGATCCGCTCACCGCGCGGCCGCTCGACTGGCAGGCCCCGGATCCGATCACCTGGGACCCCGAGGGCGGCGCGTCGACGGCGCTGGTCGGCGGCACCGTGCACCCCGTCGTCGGCGAGACGATCGAGGAAGGCATCGTGCTGTTCCAGGGCGGCCGCATCCTCGCGGTCGGCGATGACCTGCCGATCCCCGGCGGCGCGCGCATCGTCGACGTCACGGGCAAGCACGTGTACCCGGGCATGATCGCGCTGAACACGGCGCTGGGCATCTCCGAGATCGACGCGGTGGCGGCGACGCAGGACACGCGCGAGATCGGCGGCAACCAGCCGGACGTGGGCGTCGCGGAGGTGTTGCACGCGGACTCCGCGCACTTCGCGGTGACGCTGGCGGGCGGCGTGACGCGCACGCAGACCGCGCCGCAGGGCGGCGGGCCGATGCGCGGCCAGTCGGCGGTGCTGCGCATGGCCGGCGAGACCTCGCGGGACCTGCTGCAGGTCGCGGACGACATGTTGCACGTCGGCTTCCCGCGCGTGGCGAACCGCGCGAAGGAGAAGGACGTGCCCGAGGCCGCGGAGGCCATGGCCGAGCTGCTGGACGCCGCGCGCGACTACGGACGCCTCCTGACCGAGGCCGAGACCGCCGGCGTCGCGCCGCCCGTGCACGACCCGCGCCTGGCCGCGCTGGTGCCGTACGTGCGCGGCGAGAAGCGCGTCGCGCTGCACGCGGACAACGCGCAGACGATCCTGTTCGCCCTGCGCTTCGCGCGCGAGCAGGAGCTGGACGCGGTGCTGTACGGCGCGCGCGAGGCCTGGAAGGTCGCGCCGGTCATCGCCGAGTCGGGCGTCCCCGTCGTGGTCGGGCCGGTGCTGGGCCTGCCGCGGTCCGG
>JAUHYB010000202.1 GCA_030426745.1 bacterium | reverse complement strand
ACGCCGAAGAAGCGCATCATCTGCGCGTCGAAGTGCTCCTTCAGCCGCGCCGTGCTGACCGCGACCTGCATCGACGAGTAGTTGCGGTCGGCGGGGTCGACGGTCTCGATGCCGAGCTCCTCGACGGGGCGCAGGCGCACGACTTCCAGGTCGCCGCCGGGCGTGACGATCTCGCTGTCGGGCGGCAACAGGCTCTGCGATCCGCCCAGCACCTGCTCCGCGAGCTGCGCGGGCAAGCGGTGCAGCAGCCACGCGGGCTCGATGAAGAACGCGTCGACGATCGTGGCGCCCTCGGCCAGGCCCGCCAGGCAGGCGGGCGCGTCGGCCAGCGCGGGCTGCGGCTCGATCCACACCTGACGCGACGCCAGGAGGTACGGCGTGCCGTCGGTCTGGCGCGTCAGCTCGAGGTGGAAGTCGAAGGTGCGCACGGTGACGCGCTCGGCCTGCAGCGCGGCGAGCGCGCTGAAGGAGTCCGTCGCGCAGTCCAGCGGGTTCGCGCTGTGGTTGATCGCGGCGAACGCCAGCGACACCTCCTCGCGCCGGAGGTCCGCGCGCGGCGACGTCCCGCGCATGAACGAGTCGCGCCAGCGCCGCTCCACCGTCTCGCGCGCGATCTGGTGCAGGCGCGCGTGTTCCGGGCGCCGGTCGCGGCTGGACTCGAAGAACTCGAGCGGCGCGTCGGCCCCCTCGTCGAAGTCGTACGAGAAGCGACACACGATGCCCTCGACGGGCGGGTCGACGAAGAAGGGCGACGGCAGGAACGCCAGCTCGTCGCCGATCGTGCCGGGCGGCGCGTAGGTCGGGCGGTAGTGGTAGTAGGGCCGCCGGTTCTCCAAGTCGAGCAGCGTGGCGAGCCGCGCGCGCAGCGCGTCGCCCAGCCGCGACGCCGCGTGTCGCGCCTCGGCCGGCATCGCCTCCAGCGTCTCGCGCGCGTCCCAGCGCAACTGGTACCAGTGCAGCGTCGCCAGCACGCCCGTGGGCAGCACCAGCAACACGCAGTACAGGAGCAGCGCGGTTCGGCGGTTGGAGTGGATCACGACGCTCCGGAAGCTAACGCCTGTCGTCCCCGCGCGGAATCGATTCGCCCGCGCGCCCCGCGGTAACGCGACGCCGGGCCGCCTCGCTCCCGTCGCGGCGGGGGAGGCGACCCGGCGTGGAGGGGCGCGGGACCTCTCAGTTGTCGTACCAGCGGTACCCGCGACCGCGCACGGTCTGGATCAGCTGGGGCGACGACGGGTCGGGTTCGATCTTGCGGCGCAGGCCGACGATGTGGATGTCGACGGTGCGCGTCTCGACCTTGCCGTTCGAGTAGTGCCACACGTCGACGAGCAGGTCGTCGCGCGTGACGACGCGGTCGCGGTGCTCGATCAGGTAGCGCAGGATGTCGCCCTCGCGCGGCGTGAGCGCGACGACCTCGCCGTCGCGCAGCACCTCGAGCCGGTCGAGGTCGACGGTCGTGCCGCCGGGCAGCTCGACCTTGGCGGACGAGCTGGAGTCCATCTCGCGGCGGCGGAACTGCGCCGAGACGCGCGCGACCAGCTCGCGCGGCGAGAAGGGCTTCTTCATGTAGTCGTCCGCGCCGGCGTCGAGGCCCTGGATGACCTCGGACTCCTCGGCGCGGGCGGTGAGGATCAACGTGCGCACGTCGCGGTTCTCGCGGCGCAGGGTGCGCAGCACGTCGAGGCCGTTCATGCCCGGCAGCATGATGTCGAGCACGATCAGGTCGTGCTCCCCGCGCCGGGCGGCGTCGAGCGCTTCGATGCCGTCGTGGACGACGTCGACCGCGTAGCCTTCGTGCTGCAACGCGTCGCGGATGCCGAGGGCGAGGCTCTGCTCGTCCTCGACCACGAGGACGCGTCCGGTCTGGGTGCCTGCCGCGCCGCTGCCGAGTTCGCTCATGATCATGAGGGATGGGGTGGGGGTCCGTGGTGGTGGGAGCGGAGCCCTGCCCGGTTCCGCCCGTCGCGAGTCGCCCGTTCTACGTTCCGGCGAATCGGCGGTTTTCTCACCAGCCGCGAAAATTGTTCGGGGTCCGCACGCCGCGCGGTGCGCGCCGGGTTCGGAGCGAGCGGGTTCCGCACACCGCTGGTGCGAACTCACCCGCGCCGCACGCGCCCACGGATCGCGAGCAGCGCCGCGCCGGCCTCGAGCGCCGCCCCCGGCAGCCGCACCTTGCTGTCCGCGCCGTGGCTCCAGCGCACGGCGATGGGCTCGGCGGCGATCCCGAGGCGCGCGGCCCAGGCGAGGAGCTCCACGTCGTGCGCCCACCCGTCGCAGCGCGTGCGTGGGAAGAGTGCGGTCGCGGTATCGCGCGTGTAAGCCTTCCACCCGCAGGTGACGTCGCGCACGCCGGGCACGACCAGCGCGCGCGCCAGCCCGGCGAAGCCGCGCCCGAGCCACTCGCGCAGCCGGGGCTGTCGCACCAGGAGGCGCGAGTCGGGGTGGCGGCGGTCGCCGAAGACCAGCCGCGCGCCCGCCGCGAGCCGCCCGCGGGTCCGCGGCAGCACCTCGAGGTCGGTCGCGAGGTCCGCGTCGAGCGTCACGATCCAGGCCCCCGAGGCCGCCGCGACCCCGGCGCGCAGCGCGTGCCCCTTGCCCCGGTTCCGCTCGCTCGTGAGCGAGACGAGCCGCGGGTCCTCGCGCGCCGTCCCGGCCAGCCACGCGCCGCCGCCGTCCGTCGACCCGTCGTCGACGGCGACGCACTCCCACGCCTCGCCGAGCGCGTCGGCGGCGCGGCGCAGCGCGGCCCAGCTCTCGGGCAGCACCGCCATCTCGTCGTGCACGGGGACGACGAAGCTCCACTGGGGTCGGGGCGTCACGGCGAGATGGGAGCACAGCGCGCCGCGCGATGCACGCGCGTCCCCCGCGGTCCCGGCGCGTGCTCGTCGTGGTCCGCGCCCGCGCCGGCTGGTACACCAGGCGGCATGGTCGGCGCCGCACAGCCCGCACCGGGGCGTCGCGCGGCGCCCGCGGTGCTCCTCGTCCTGCTGTCGGCGCTGCTCGGCGGACTGCTCGTCGTCGGCCGCGCGCCCTTCGCGCCGGACCACGTGCACTTCGCGGTCGACACGGCGAGCGCGCACGCGCCCTGGTCCGCCGGCGCGCCGCGCAACCCCGAGCTGTCCGACCAGGGCGTCGCCTTCTACCCGCACTACCGCGAGCTGGCGCGGCGCTGGTCGGCGGGCGAGTTCCCGAGCTGGAACCCGCGCGTCTACCTCGGCGTGCCGGAGGCGGCGAACCCGCAGTGGGGGGCGTACGACCCGCAGGTCGCGGCGCTCGGCGCGCTCGAGGCCGCGGGCGGCCGCGCGTGGTTCGACCGCGGCTTCGCGTGGCTCGCGTGGTTGCGCGTCGCGCTCGCGCTCTCGGGCGCGTGGTGCCTCGCGCGCGCGCTCGGCCTGCGCGGCGCGGCGGCGGCGCTGGTCGCGGTCGGCTACGGATTCTCCGCGGCGCAGGTGTTGTGGCTGCACTACCCGCACGGCCACGTCGCGCCCTTCCTGCCGTGGGTGCTCGTCGGGATCGAGCGCGTCGCCGCGGGCGCGCGGCAGGGCGCGGGCGCGGGAGGCGGTGCGGTGAGCGGCGCGGCGCTCGCCTTCGTCGCGATGCTGCTCGCGATCCTCGGCGGCCAGCCGGAGACGGCGTGCTTCGTCGGCCTCGCGGCCGGGCTGTGGTGCCTCGTCGCGACGCGCGGCGCGGCGCGCGCGCGGATCGTCGGACTCGGCGCGCTCGCGGCGGCGACGCTCTGCGCCGGACCGCTGCTGGTCCCCTTCGTCGAGTACCTCGCGCACTCCGGCGCGCTCGTCGCGCACCGCGCCGCGTCGTCGGCCGCCGCCGCGCCGGACTGGGTCGCGCTGGGCGCGATGCTGATCGCGGTCGGCGTCGTCGCGCGCCTGGCGCAGACGACCGTCGGCCGCGGGAGCGCGACGCCGTGGCTCGCCGCGCTCGTCGCGGGCGGGCTCGCGTACGCGCTGGCGCAGCGCGGGCTGGACGACCGCGCCGCGCTCGCGTGGTGGCCGGACCGCTTCGGCCGCCCGCAGGATCCGGGCGGTTACGGCGGCGCGGAGAGCTTCCTGGAGACGGCGTCGGCCTGGCTGCCGTTGCCGGTGCTCGCGCTGGCGATCGCCGGGTGGTTCGCGCGCGCGACGCCGACGGCGCGACCCGTCGGCGGCGACGTCGCCGGGACGAAGGCCGGAGCCGCGCGCGCGGGCTTCGTCGCGCTCGTCGGCGCCGCGGCGCTGGCGCTCGCGTGGGAAGCGCCGGGCGTCGCGGAGCTGTGGCGGCGCGTGCCCGGCCTGGGCCTGGCGGCGCCGAACCGCGTCGCGCCGGTGGCCGCGCTGTTCCTGTCGCTCGGCGCCGGCCACGCGCTGGAGCGCGCGCCCGCTTGGTCGCGGCGCGCGGCGGTGTTGACGACGCTCGTCTGCGCGGCGCTCGCGAGCGTCGGCGGCGGCGCGCGACCGCTGCCGGCCGGCGCCGTGCCGCTGGACGCGCGGACCGAGCTGGTCGAGTACGCCGAGCTGCCGCCCGCGCGCGTCGCGGGCGGCGCGGTGCGTTTCGCGGGCGCGCTGCACGCCGGCGTGCCCGCGCGATCGGCGGAGCTGGCGATCGTGCCGCTCGACGCGCGCGGCCGCGAGCGCGTCGAGAACGCGCAGGTCATGCCGCTGGAGCTCGCGCGCGACGCGCGCGGGTGGAGCGCCTTCGACAGCGGCCCGCTCGAGGTCGCGCGGCTCGACGAGGGTCAATACCTGTTCACGTTGCGCGTCTTCGCCGACGCCGGCGAGGACGTCGGCGAGTGGGGCGGCGCGCGCACCGCGACGATCGAGCGGCGCGTCGCCACGACGCTGGTCGCGCGCGAGCGGGGCGTGACGCTCACCTCGTTGCTCGCGCTGCTCGGCACGGCCGTCCTGGTCTGGCGCTCCGCGCGCGGCGGGACCGCGCTCGTCGGCGGCCTGCTGGTCGCGCTCGCCGCCGCGCAGGGCGCGTGGTTCGCGCGCGGCTGGAACCCGCTGGTGCCGCGGGCCGAGGCCTTCGCGCCGACGCGCACCGCCGACGTGCTGCGCGACGTGCTGGGCGACCGCCGCCTGCTGGCGGGGCCCGGCGTGTACCCGACGAACACGCCGCTCGTCGACGGGCTCGCGACGCTGGGCGGCTACGACGCGCTCGACCCGGCGACCTTCAACGGTTACCGCGCGGCCGCGCTGCGACCGGGAGCGCACCCCGTGCTGGACTGGGACGCGCGCGGCGTCGACCCGGCGTCGCCGGCGTTCCGCCTGCTGGGCGTCGGCGCGCTGGTCACCGCGGAGCCTCTCGCGCCGCGCGGGTGGACGATCGTCGCGGGGCCGCGCGCGCTCGGCGCGGGGACGTCGGACGGCGACGCGCTGCGCGACGCCGAGGCCTTCGTCGCCGTCCCCGACGCGCCGCTGCCGACGGCCTTCTGCGTGCCGCGCCTGGTGCCGCGCGACGAGGCGCTCGCGCGCGCGGCCGACCTGGACCCGCAACTCGAGGCCTTCGTCGAACCCGCGCACCACCGCGAGCTCGCCGCGCCGTTCACGAACTACCGCGTCACGCGCCTGGAGTCGCGCGACGAGCTCGAGCGCTACCGCGTCGCCCTCGACGGCGACGCGCTGTTCCTGCGCCTGGCGCAGCACTTCCCCGGCTGGGAGGTGACCGTCGACGGCGAAGCGCGCGAGCTGTTGCGCGCGAACTCGCTGTTCCGCGCCGTGCTGCTCGAGGCCGGCGACCACGAGGTCGTCTTCCGCTACGCGCCGCGCTCGCGGTCGTGGGGGATCGGGGCGTTCGCGTGCGGCGCGCTCGCCTTCGCGCTCGTGGTGCTCGTTGCGAATCGGAACTCACGAGTCACCGCGGCGCGCGCCTGACCAGCGTGCCTGCGAGGGAGCGCCGGCGGCGCGTCCGCGCGGAGAACGCACAGGGCGCGTCCGCGCGCCCGACGACTCAGCGCGATCCCGCGCGGGGCGCCCAGCCGTGCTCGAACAGCGCTTCGCCCGCCCAGTCGGGGATCGCGGCCCAGTCGCGGGCGTCGGGTGCGATCGCGTCCATCTGCTCGGCGGCCTCGTTGGCGCGGCCGGTGAGGTACATGGTCGCGGCCAGGCGCATGACGAGGCGCGGCGGGCCGG
>JAUHYB010000201.1 GCA_030426745.1 bacterium | reverse complement strand
TCTGGAAGGTGTAGAAGGAGATGCCGACCGGCAGGACGACGCGCGTCCACTCGACCGGGTCCATCCCCCACTGCACGAAGATCTCGTTCAGCGTGTCGACGCCGAAGTTGGCGTACTTGAAGTAGCCCAGCAGGCCGAGGTTGGTGACGACCGACAGGACGACCCACCGCTTGCCGCGGTCCCCGCGCGCGCGCGCCGCCGTGATGCGCCGACCGCAGGTGAAGTCGAGCACCGTCGAGAACAGCATCAACGACACGAAGTCGGGCCGCCACCAGCCGTAGAAGACGTAGCTCGCGACGGCCACGAACAGGTTGCGGCCCTTCCTCGGCGTCAGGTAGTAGAGCGCGAGGAAGACCGGTAGGAACGCGTACAGGAAGATCGCGCTTCCGAAGACCACGGCCGAGGACGATACCCTGACCCCGGCGCGAGCGACACCCGCGAGGTCGCCTCCACCCGACTTTTCGAGGCCGCGAAGCGCGATCCGGCCGCCGCCTTGCCCCGCGATGCGCCGCCCTCTACCGTCCGGATCGCTCGAGCGGCCGCCGGTCGCGGCCGCGCTTCCCCGGCACGGAGGACCCCGCGTGGAACTCGTCTACTTCCTGTTGATCGGCGCCGTCGCCGGCTGGCTGGCCGGCACCATCGTGAAGGGTCGCGGCTTCGGCCTGGTCGGCAACATGGTGGTCGGCGTCGTCGGCGCCGTGCTCGGCGGCTTCCTCGCGCGGCAGCTCGGCATCGCGACCGACGACGACGCGGTCGGCGTGCTGCTGACGTCGCTGGGCGGCGCGATCGTCCTGCTCCTGATCGTCTCGACCTTGAAGAAGGCGTGAACGGCTAGCGCCGGACGTTCGGCGGGAAGCGGTCCAGCAGGTCGTCGACGAAGGCGCGCAGGGCGGCGGGCACGTCGGTGTCGCGGCCGCCCTGGACGAGCGCCTTGCGCTCGCCCCGCCAGGCGTAGCGCCCCGTCTCGACGTCGCGCACCCACACGCGGCCGCGCAGGCGCTCGCCCGTCCACTCCTCGGGCGGCGCGACCCACAGCTCGTAGTGCACGACGAAGTCCGGCGGCCCGTCCGTCGCGCGCCGGAACCCGCGCGCCGTCAGCCCGTCCTCCAGCGCCGCCAGCATCTCGCGCCGCACGAGCGCGTCGTCGACGCGCGGGTCGTCGAACTCGCTGCAGGAGTCCTCGTCGACGTCGAAGGTCTCGTAGCGCTCGACCGCGAGGTACGGCACGAAGTCGATGTTCACGAACTCCGTCGGTCGCCCGTCGCCCTGGCAGGCGGCGAGCGACGCGAGGACCAGCGACGCCGCGAGCCGCCTCACGCGTCCTCCTCCTCGAGCAGGTCGCGCATGCCCTCCAGCAGCTCGCGGATCGTCTCCAGCACCTCCTCGCGCCGCAGCTTCGTGATGCTGTGGTCCTCGCCGATCAGCACGCGCACGAACAGGTACGGGTTGTCGTCGAAGCGCTCGATCGTGTACTCGATCGTCTCGAAGGGCACCAGGCTGTCGCTGGTCCCGTGGAAGACGACGGTCGGGCAACGGATCTCGTCCAGCTCTGCGTCCAGCAGCTCGACCTGCTCGCGGCACGCCCACATCTCGCGGTTCGAGGTGCGCAGGAAGTCGGCCAGGAACGGGTACACGATCCACCAGCGCGCGACCTCGTTGTACCAGCGCGGGTCCTCGAGCTCCGGGTTCAACCCGCCCGCGACGATCACGAGCGCGCCGACGCGGTCGGGGTGATCGGCGGCGAGGCGCGCCGCGATCGGCCCGCCCAGCGAGTGGCCGACGACGATCGGGTACAGGCCGTCGCGCTCGACCAGGAGCGGCGCGATCGACGCGGCCTGCTCCTCGAACGACACGACGACGCCGCTCTCCGCCGAGTGGTTGTAGCCCAGCCGGTCCACCGCGATCACCTCCGCCTCGTCGGACAGGTCGCGCAGGTAGTCGGCGTACATCGCGGCGCTGCCGGGCGAGCCGTGCACGAAGATCACGCGCGGCTCGGTCGGGTCGCCGTGCACCAGGTAGGACAGCCGGCGCCCGGCGGGTTCGTCCAGCTCCAGCGCGCGCCGCTCGATCCCGGACTCGTCGCCGGAGTAGTCCATGCCGAAGCGACAGCCGGGCAGCAGCGCGGCGCAGAGGGCCGCCGCCGCCGACGCGCGCGAGACCCTGGTCCTCCGCGTCATCGTCGGGTGACGCGGCGCGCCGCCTCGCGCACGAAGGGGTGCGGGTCGGCGTCCAGCAGGTCGATCGTCGCGGCCGCGGCCAGGCCCTTGCCCTCGCGCGCCGCGCGGGCGGCCGCCAGGCGCGCCCACCAGTGCTCGCCGGCGGCGAGGCGCGCGAGCGCCGCGGCGCCCGCGGCGTCCGGGGCCGCGTCGCGACCGCCCGCGCCGAACCACGCCGCGCGCAGCGTTCGATCGAGCGCGGCCGCGTCGGACGCCAGCTCGCGCGCGCGGGTCGGGTCGACCGGCAGCGCTCCCGACAGCAACGCGACGGCCGACGCGGGGTCGGCCTCGACCACGTGCCGCACGACCGCCTCGTTCGCGCCGCCCGCCAGGTGCGGCCGGAAGACGGTGAAGTCCGCGGCGTCCGTCAGCGTGCGGCCCTCGTAGTGCGCGAAGACGCGCGCGAGCGCCGCGCGCCGCTCGGCGTCCGCGCCGTCCAGCAGCGGCACGAGCGGACCGACGACCTCGTCTGCCGTCCACCCGTAGCGCTCGACCAGCGCGCCGAACACCATCGCGTCGCGCGTGTCGCGCGCGGCCTCGCCGAACAAGAACAGCTGGCGCACGAGCCGCGCGCGCCCCGCCGCCTCCAGGTCGGCCAGCGCCGCCAGCGCGCGCGCGTGCCCGTCCGCGTCCGCCGCGCGCGCGACGCGCTGGATCGCCCCCTGAACGCGCGGATCCCAGTCGGTGCCGCGCGCGTTGCGCGGCGCCGCGCACAGGAGCGGCACGAGGACCGCGATCGCCGCCGCGCGCAGGTTCATCGCCCCACCCGCGGCTCGAGGTTCGACAGGAGGAAGCTCGTGACCTGCACGTAGTCGTCCACGTCGTAGTGCGTCGCGTTCGCGCCCCAGGGCGTCGTCTCGACGTCGAGGCCCGCCGGCGGCGGCTCGGAGTTCGCGATTGCCGTGCCGTCGAGGAAGAAGTCCTCGAACAAGGTCCCGTGCTGGTAGTGGTTCGCGTGGAAGCCGGAGTCCGCGGGCCGCGTCGACTCCTGCGAGACGTCGATGTCCGACGCGTTGCCCACGCCGTCGGTGTACGAGGTGAAGCCGACCGTGTACGCCGGCAGGCCCGCCGACGCCGCGTCGAGCCGCGCGAGCAGGTCCGCGGTCGAGCCGCCGCCGTGGCTGAAGCCGAAGACCGCCAGCTCGTGCACGCCGCGGTCGGTGAGCGCCGTCACGACCTGGTCGTACACCGGGCCCGCGCCCGTGCCGTCGACCTCGTCCTCGTCGCGCATCAGCACGTCGTATCCGCGCTCGTACAGCTCCGTCGCCACCACGAAGGTGCCGTGGTTCGGGTCGACCGGCAGGCCGGGCACCTGGCCCTCGCCGCCCAGCGCGACGACGAGCCCGTCGAAGGCGTGCAGCACGACGCGGTCGAGCAGCTTGCCCCCGGAGTTCGCGCGCAGCTCGAGCGCGCCGAGCGCGCCGGTCGTGCCGACCCACTCGACCCAGTAGGTCGCGGCGCCGCCGCCGAACGCCAGCGGCGCCGTGCGGTCGCCGACGAAGGGCACCTCGGTGCCGGGCTGTCGGTCGTGCGTCGTCCACAACTTGAGGTGCGGCGCGGTGCGCTCGAGCACGATCGCGTCGGCCAGCCCGCCGCGGTCGACGACGAGCTCGATCAGGTCGTCCTCGGCGACGGGGTCGTCGTCGGTCGCGCCGGCGCGCCGGATGCCCGGCCCGAGCTGCGCGTCCTCCTCCAGCGCGTCGGGCACCGAGGTGCGCGCGAAGGGCGCGTAGCCGCCGAGGTTGCGCGGCCGGAAGGCGGTCAGGTCGGGCCGCGGCGCGCGCGCGCGGTCCAGGAACTGCGTCTGCGCGACCGCGGTCGACAGCGCGACCGTACCGAGCAGCGCGACGACCCACGCCCGGCCGGCGCGCGAGCGGGCACCGTCCGTGCCTCGCGGTCGGGGAGCGCGCGGCGCGGCGGGTCCTTGGCGGTCCGGAGGGGTCATGGGCGGGGCGCGAGGAGGCGCCCCCGCGAGGAATCCACGCTACTCGCGGCGGCGATTCCGCACAATGGTCGCGCCGCGACCGGTGACCGTCGCGCTGGGCCTCGCTAGCCGCGCGCGGATCCCCCGCGAGCGGCGCGACGCCTCCCGACCCGGTAGGGTCACACCCCGTCACGCCCGGTCGAGCCCGGTCGAGCCCCGTCGAGCCCGGAACGCCCGTCCCGACCGCCCGCCGCCGCCCCCCCTTCGCTCCCCCGAGACGTCCCATGACCGCCCCTTCCCCCGCGCGCGGACCGCGCCGCGCTCGCCTCGCGTTCCCCCCCCTCGGCGCCGCCCTGCTCGGGACCGCCCTGCTGGCCGCGAGTTGCGCGTCCCCCGAGCACGAGGAGGACGACAGCGGCTTCCTCGGCGCCGGCAAGCCGATCCCGAAGGCCTACGACACGGGCTTCGACGACCGCATCGGCGGCATCCCCGAGGGCTGGCGCATCGACACGACGAACGCGCGCGCCGGCCAGGAACCCGCCCGGTGGGCCCGGCGGTCCGACGTCAGCGCGCCCTCGCCGACGAACACGATCAGCCTGTACGACGCCGAGCAGCACGTCGGGCACACCTACAACCTGTGCTGGACGCCCGAGGCCCACGCGCGCGACGTCGAGCTCAGCGTCGCGGTGCGCGCCGACGGCGGCGACGAGGACCAGGGCGGCGGGCCCGCGTGGCGCATCGGCGACGCGGACAACTACTACCTCGCGCGCTGGAACCCGCTGGAGGACAACTTCCGCGTGTACTCCGTCGTCGACGGCGAGCGCCTGCAGCTCGACAGCGCGCGCGTGCGCACCGACGCGACGGCTTGGCACACGATCCGCGTCCGCCACGTCGGCGCGGAGATCACCTGCTGGTTCGACGGCAAGGAGATGTTGAAGGTGCACGACGAGAAGCTGATGAGCGCGGGCGGCGCCGGCCTGTGGACCAAGGCCGACGCGACGACGCGCTTCGACGACTTCCGCGCGCAGCCCCTCGACTAGGAGCACGTCCCGAGACCCACCGAGGGGCGCGTCGTCGCCCTTCCTCGCGCTGCGCGCTCCTCGCTCGGCCTCGGGCCGACGATGGGTCTCGGGACGCGCTCGAACCCACGCCCGACCGCATTCCCCCACCGAAGGACCCCGTGAACCTCGCACTCCTCACCCCGCTGTCGCGCGCGGCCTTCCTGGCGCTCGCGCTGTCGCTCCCCGCCGCCGCCCAAGACACCGCGCAGGACACCGGTGCCGAAGGGGCGCCCGCGCAGGGAGCGCCGCCGCAAGAGACCGACGACGCCGAGGACGCCACGCCGCCCGCGCGCGAGCGCGGCTTCGCGGACCCCTCCGAGGACGCCTTCCGCTTCGGCTCGCCGCCGCAGCTGCAGGACGGACTCGAGGAGGAGGACATGTGGCCCGCCGCGACGGCGGAGGGCTGGAAGAAGCCGGTGCTCGTCCGCTGGCAGCGCAGCTTCGAGGACGCGATGAAGGTCGCGCGCGCGCGCAACATGCCGGTGATGGTCTGCGTGAACATGGACGGCGAGATCGCCAGCGAGCACTTCGCCGGCGTGCGCTACCGCGAGCCCGAGACGGCCGCGATGCTGTCGCGCTACGCCTGCGTCATCGCGTCGGTGTACCGCCACACGCCGCGCGACTACGACGAGGACGGCAACCGCGTGCTCTGTCCGCGCTTCGGCACGGTCACCTGCGGCGAGCACATCGAGGCCGAGCGTGAGCTGTACGACAAGTACTTCGACGGACGCCGCATCTCGCCGCGCCACATCGTGCTGGACCTAGAGGGGCGCGAGGTCTTCGACGTCTACTTCTCTTGGGACACGCAGACCGTGTTCACGGCCTACGAGAAGGGCGTCGAGGGGTGGCCCGAGCCGACGCCGCAGCGCGAGCGCTCCATCGAGGGCCTGGCGTCCAGCGCCGACGTCGCGGACCGCGAGCAGC
>JAUHYB010000004.1 GCA_030426745.1 bacterium | reverse complement strand
GACAACGACGGCCCCGTCAGCGAGGAGCAGCTCAACGCCGTGATGCTCGCGCTGCAGGACGCCAAGGCGGTCCGCGAAGTCGGCGCGTACGCGATCGGCCTCGGCATCGCCAAGCACATCTCGGCGAGCGACACGATGCGCGACAAGCTCGAGGAGATGTCGCAGGACGAAGCGCGCGGCTACCTCGCGGTCGGCCTGGGCCTGATGGGCGCGCAGGGCGCGACCGAGCAGATCCAGGAGATCGTGCGCAAGTCGAAGTACCGCGCCGACCTCCTCAAGCAGGCGGCGATCGCGCTCGGCCTGCTCGGTGACAAGTCCGTCGTGACGGAGCTGCTCGACATGCTCAAGAACGACGCGAAGACGCTCTCGAGCCAGGCGGCGATCGCCTCGGCGCTGGGCTTCATCGGCGACTCCCGGTCGCTCGACCCGCTGGTCGAGATGTACAAGGACGAAGGCCTGACCGACAAGGCGCGCGCGTTCGCGCTCGTGGCGCTCGGCATCGTGGCCGACAAGGAGCCGCTGCCGTGGAACTCGAAGATCTCGGTGGA
The DNA here is from genome assembly GCA_030426745.1 of bacterium. Classification (GTDB taxonomy): domain Bacteria; phylum Planctomycetota; class UBA1135; order UBA1135; genus JACKHV01. The sequence continues at coordinate 36,110 of JAUHYB010000004.1, read as the reverse complement.
CATCAACTACCGGGCGAACACCACGACGCTGACCGGTGAGGGCGGCACGGGCCTGCTCGACATCCTCTAGGCCCACAGAGCGAACGGGGAGCGCCGCGGCGCTCCCCCACCCCACGCGCGGGGCCGGGTTCCGACGACGGAGCCCGGCCCCGCGCTCGTTCACGGCCCACGACGGCCCCCATCGACGGCGTCCCCGTCATGCCGGCACAGGACACCCCCCACGGCCCGCCCGGACCCCCCACCCGCTCACCGCGGGGCCAGCGACGTCCCAGACCCGGCACCCGGCGCGAGGATGCCGACGAGGAGGGCTGCACGGTCGGGGGGCAGGGGCTACATTCCGGCTTCCGGATCCGTTCCCGATCGATCCGGTCGGGAGCCTAGGTGACTCCGCCCGCGCAGCACCGCAACGCCGCGCGGGCGGTCTTGTATGCGCCGCGGGTGCGGCGCGACCTGGGCTGCGGATTCGCGACGCCGCCGGAGCGTTGCCCTACAGCACCGCAACGCCGCGCGGGCGGTCTTGTATCTGCCGCAGGCGCGGCGCGACCGGGGCTGCGGACTCGCCATGCCGCCGGAGCGTTGCCCTACGGCACCGCAACGCCGCGCGGGCGGTCTTGTATGTGCGGAGGGCGCGGCGCGACCGGGGCTGCGGACTCGCCATGCCGTCGGAGCGTTGCCCTACGGCACCGCAACGCCGCGCGGGCGGTCTTGTATGTGCGGAGGGCGCGGCGCGACCGGGACTGCGGACTCGCCATGCCGCCGGAGGCGTTGCTCGAAGGCGCCGAACGCCGCGCGGGCGGTCTTGTATCTGCCGCAGGCGCGGCGCGACCGGGGCTGCGGACTCGCCATGCCGTCGGAGGCGTTGCTCGAAGGCGCCGAACGCCGCGCGGGCGGTCTTGTATGTGCGGAGGGTGCGGCGCGACCTGGGCTGGGGACTCGCGATGCCGTCGGAGGCGTTGCTCGAAGGCGCCGAACGCCGCGCGGGCGGTCTTGTATGTGCGGAGGGCGCGGCGCGACCGAGGCTGCGGACTCGCCATGCCGTCGGAGGCGTTGCTCGAAGGTGCCGAACGCCGCGCGGGCGAGGGCGAAGGTACCGTGCCAGGCACGGTACCTTCGCCCTCGACCACGCTCAGCGACGCCCGCGCGCCAGCGCGGCCAGCGCCACGCCGCACAGGAGGGCGCCGATCCCGACGACCCACCGCGCCCGCCGCTCGCCGCGGCGCGCCGCCTCGTCGCGTTCGACCAGCTCCCCCACCGGGCCCGCCCAAGCGACGCTCGCGCGCTCGGCGTCCTCGGCGCTCTCCAGCGCGGTCAGGTGCCGCCGCGCCGCGGGGGCGTCGTGCAGCGCCACGCTGAGCTCCACGGCCCGCTCGCGCAGCCAGGCGTCCTCCTCCAGCGCCAGCGCGGCTTCGGCCTCGGCCAGCGCCTCGTCGAGCAGCCCGGCGTGGTGGAAGGCCCACAGCCGCGCGCGGGCCCGCGGCAGCGCGCCGACGCCCTCCGCCGACACCGACTCCAGCGCGGCGGCGTAGTCGCCCGCGGCGGTGTGCTCGAGCGAGCGCGCGAAGGCGTCCTGGCGCGTCGACGCGTGCGACGACGCGGCGCCGCCCGCGAGCGCGACCAGCATCGCCGCGCCGACCCGGCGACTCGCGCGAGCCCTCACCGCCGGCGCTCCTCCGCGCGCTCCAGCGAGCGCCGCTGCAGGACGTCGATCGGGTTGCGGTCGTCGGTCAGCGGCGCGACGGCCGACTCCACGCGTCGCAGCGCGGGCGCGAAGCGCAGCCAGTCGGACCAGCCGTGCGGCAAGCCGTCCGGGACCGCGTCGCCCATCGGGATCGGCGCGTCCCGCCGCGCGTACAGCATCACGTTGCGAGAGAAGGGCACGCGCACCAGCCACACCGGGCCCTCGAAGGCGGCCGAGGCCGTGCGCGCGAGCGCGTCGGCGACCGGGTCCTCGCCGTCGAACGCGCCGACGTTCGCCGTCAGCCACCCGCCGGGGCGCAGCGCGTCGCGCACGACGCGGAAGAACTCGACCGTCGACAGGTGCGCGGGGATCTCGACCTGGTTCGCGTAGGCGTCGAGCACGACCTGGTCGAACCCGCCGCCCGCCGCGGCGAGGCACGCGCGACCGTCGGCGCCCGACAGCACGCGGCGCCCGGGCGCGCCCGCGGCGGCCAGGTCCATGTACTCGCGGCCGAGCGCGACGACTTCCGGGTCGATCTCGACGCCCAGACCGTCCAGCGCGAGCGCCCCCGGCAAGGTCGACTCCATCACGCGCCACGCCGTGCCCGCGCCCAGGCCGACGACGCACGTGCGCCACGCGCCGTCGCGGCGCTCGTCCAGCCACGCCGGCAACACGAACCAGTCGTAGTAGTAGCCGGGACCCAGGAAGCCCGGCGTCTCGCGCCAGACCGACTGGAAGGAGTCGAAGCCCTCGTTCACCTGCAGCTCGCGCCAGCGCTCACCGTCGACGACGCGCTCGACGACGCGCACGGACTGGTACGGGCTCTGGCGCGCCTCCAGCAGGGTCAGGCCGTCCGCGACGCGCGCTTCCGCGGGGCGGACCAGCAGCGTGCTCGCGACGACGAGCAGCGCCGCGCCGCCGACCCCGCGCGCCGCCGCGCCGGCGCGCCACAGCGTGGCGATCCCCAGCGCCGCGAGCACGCCGGCCGCGAGCAGGAAGCACCACCGCAGGCCGAGCTCGGGCACCAGCACGTGCGTGGTCCCGAAGGTCCCCACCAGGCTGCCGATCGTCGATGCGGCGAGCACGCGGCCCCCCGCGTCCCCGGCGTTGCGCGCGCGCCGCCGCTGGTCGACCTCGACCGCCAACGGCCCGACCGCGCCCAGCGCGAGCGCCGCCGGCAGGAACAGGAGGATCGAGGTCGCGAGGCTGCCCCACCGCACCTGCGTCGCCGCGCGGTCCAGCGTCGTTCCGTCGGGCAGGAACAGCGCGGCGGTCGGCGCCGCGACGAACGGCAACCAGGCGGTCGCGCACGCCGCGGCGAGCAGCACGAAGCCGAGTCGCCGCAGCGGGTCGGCCGCGGCGGACAGGCGCGCGCCCAGCAGGTAGCCGACGGCGAGCGCCAGGAGCACGACGCCGATCACGTTCGTCCACACCGCGGCGCTGGCGCCGAACCAGGGCGCGAGCAACCGCACGGCGGCGAGCTCGACGACCATCGTCCCCGCGCCCGCCAGCGCGACGAGCGCGAGCAGCGCGCCGTCCCGCCTCACTCGCGGTCCTCCGGGGTTGCGGCCCCCGGGCGCCGCGTCGTCACTCGGACTGCTCCTTGGCGGCGACGTCGTAGCGCTTCGAGGCCACGTAGACCTTGCCCGGGTCGCTGCCCGAGGTGTAGATCAGCTCGGTCAGCGTGCGCAGCGTGCGCGGCAGGCTGTCGGTGTGCTCGACGCCGTTGATCACGACCTTCACCGGCTGGTCGAGGTCGACCATCGCGTCGTTGAAGTACAGCGTGCACTCGCGCGCGCCGACGACGTCCAGCGTGATCGTGTTCGACGCGCGGTCGATCTTGCCGTCCAGGCGGATCTCGGTGGAGCCGTCCGACGGGGGCGTGAACGCCCAGTAGGCCTTGTTCGGGAAGGGCGCGCCGGCGAGCAGCTTCAGCTCGGCGGGGTACGGGTCGCGGGCGTTCGCCTGCATCCAGGCCCACACGTCCTCTTCCTTGCCCTCCGGCTGCAGCGTGCAGTTGTCGGCGCCGTCCGCCTTGCAGGACTCGGCGAAGGTCGTCGCGCGCGAGCCGCCGCCCGCGAAGTACGTCGGCAGGTTGTGGAAGTTGTCCGCGCCGGTCTCGCCGACGTCGCCCGAGCGCCCGATCACGCCCGCGAAGCGGTCGGGGAACATCGAACCGAGCTGCACGGCCGCCGCGACGCCCGCGCCGCGGCCGGCGAGGTACACGCGGTCGAAGTCGATCGCGTACTGGTCCTTGATCTCGTTGAAGACCGACAGCGTCAGCGCCACGCCGCCGGGCTCGTCGCGGTCACCGATCTCGGTCCACTTGTCGGCGGACTCGGGCATCGGGACCGCCGCCAGGATCGCGCCGTCGCGGATGTCGCCCAGCGTCCACTGCTCCGTGATGTGCTTCTCGACGTCCTCCCCGGCGTCGGGGATGGCGAGTACGAGCGCGTAGGACTCCTTCGCGTTGTACTTGGCCGGCGTCCACACCGCGAAGTGCGGGAGGTTCTTCTCGTTCGCGCCGGTGCGGAACGGGTCGACCGGGTAGGTCTCGACCTTGCCCTTCTTCGCGCCGCGCGCCTTGCTGTACTGGAACGAGTGCCAGATCGAGCGCGACAGGTCGGCGGGGAACGCGAGCGGCGGACGGTCGTCCAGCTCGCGCTTCTTCTTCCACTTCTCGAGGCCTTCGAGGAGCTCGGCCTCGGCCTCGAACTGGCCCTTGCCGCCGGCGACGTAGGCCTCGACGCAGGCGGAGATCAGCTTGCCGACCTTCTGGTGCTCCGAGTCCTTGAGGACCGGCTCGGGCGCCTGCAACAGCAGCGGAGCGGCCAGCACGGTGGTGACGGCGAACGGGACGGCGAGGGCGACGCTGGCGAGGAGGGGTCTCTTGGACATGGCGGCAATACCCGTCGGGGCGGTGCGGGGAGACGACTAGCGGGCGGGATTTCCGTCGGAGGGAGGCAACATGCTAAGGCCCCAGGCGCGCAGCGCCCAGGCGGGGCGGGGTTCGTCCGCGACGAGGGCGCGGGAGACCGCGCGGGTGCGGTCCCGCCGGCCCGCGGAGAGCGCGAGCAGGGCCAGGACCACGCCCGCGTCGTCGTTGCCGGCGGCGTAGGCGGCGCCGAGTTCGCGGCGCGCGACGTCGTCGCGGCCGGCGCCCAGCGCGCGCAGGGCCATCGCCTGGGTCAGGACCGCGCGAGCCGCGGGGTCGTCCGTGCGCTCGCGCTGTTCCGCGAGCACCTCCCGCGACGCGTCGTAGCGGCCCTGGCGCGCGAGGACCAGCGAGAGCCCCTCGGCGCTCCAGTCGCCGCGGGCGCGTTCGTGCATCGCGCGCATCAGCGCCTCGGCGGGCTGCATCTCGTAGGCGTCGACGCGGTCCTTGAAGCGCGCGAAGGCGCCCTGCAGCGCGGGGCCGTAGTCGTCGCCCCGGGCGCTGCGCACGAGCTCGATCCAGTCGGCGTCCGAGCGCGCGGCGGCCTGCGTCGAGACGGCGTCGTCCCGCGTCGCGGCCTGGTCGCCGTTCGAAGCGTCCTGCGCCGACGCGAGCGCGGCGGCGAGCACCAGCGCGGGACCGATCACGCGTCTTCCTTCCAGCGGACGACGCCGGTGCCCGCGACGAGCTCGCCGAGCGCGTACACCGCCTCGCCGCGCTCCTCCAGCGAAGCGCGCACGGCGGCCTCGTCCTGCGCGTCGACGATCAGCACCAGGCCGACGCCCATGTTGAAGGCGCGGTACGACTCGTCGCGCTCGATCCCGCCGGCCTCGCAGAGGTAGCGGAACAGCGCGGGGCGTTCCCACGAATCGAGGTCGATCACGGCGTCGCAGTCGCCCAGCACGCGGGGCAGGTTGTCGATCAGGCCGCCGCCGGTGATGTGCGCCATCCCGGCGATGCGGCGCTCCTCGAGCAGGGGCCAGCAGAGCTCGAGGTACGAGCGGTGCGGCGCGAGCAGCGCCTCGCCCACCGACGCGCCTTCGAGCTGCGCCGGGCGGTCGTTCACGTCGAGGCCCTCGCGCTCGAACAGCACCTTGCGCGCCAGCGAGTAGCCGTTCGTGTGCAGGCCGCTCGACGCGAGTCCCAGCAGCTTCTGCCCGGGCGCGACGCGCGAGCCGTCGAGGATCTTGTCGCGCTGCACCGCGCCGACGATGAAGCCGACGAGGTCGAAGTCGCCGTCGGCGTACAGGCCGGGCATCTCCGCCGTCTCGCCGCCGAGCAGCGCGAGGCCGTTGTCGCGGCACGCGTTCGCGCACCCCGTGATCAGCTCCGACACGACCGTCGGATCGAGGCGCCCCGTCCCGACGTAGTCCATGAAGAACAAGGGGCGCGCGCCCTGCACCAGGATGTCGTTGATGCAGTGCTGCACCAGGTCGCGGCCGACGCCGTCGTACACGCCGGCGCGCTTGGCGACCTCGAGCTTGGTCCCGACGCCGTCGGCGCTGCCGACGAGGATCGCGTCGCCGAAGCCCATCTTCGCGGGGTCGAACAGGCCGCCGAAGAGCCCGACGTCGCCGAGCACGCCGGGGGTGAAGCTGGAGCGGATCGCTTGTTTGGCGCGGGCGAGGGCTTCGTCCTGCGCGCCGATGTCGACGCCGGCGTCCTTGTAGGTGAGCGGCTCTCGGGTCATGCGGGTGGCGGGGTTCGGAGAGGGGGCGCGGAAGGCGGCGAGCGTACCCGCTGGCCGCCGCGAATGCACTCCGAGCCCGGGATGCGGAGGGGGCCCGGCTCAGGCGCCGGGCGGCTCGGCGGCGCGCGGCAGGCGGGACAGGATGCGCGCGCGGTTGTCGAAGCCGATCTCGTCGGGCAGGTCGTCCAGGGCGAACCAGCGCGCCTCGGCGGCGTCGTGGCCGGCCCGTAGCTCGCCCCCCACCGGACGACACAGGTAGACCGCGACGTTCGCGGGCTTGCGGTGGTCGTCGGGGACGAAGATCAGGTCGAACAAGCGGTCCACTTCGATCGCGATGCCGGTCTCCTCGCCGACCTCGCGGATCAGCGTGTCCTCGGGACTCTCGTCCGCCTCCTGGTAGCCGGCGGGCAGCGCCCAGGCGCCGCGGTAGGGCTCGATGCGCCGGCGGATCAACAGCACCCGACCGGCCGCGTCCCGGACGACGGCGGCCGCCGCGCTGGCGGGGTTCTCGTAGACGACGAAGCGACAGTCGACGGCCGGGCAGGCGAGGCGCGAGCGCCCCTCCACCACCGCGCGTTCGAGCGGCGTGGCGCACAGGAGGCAGAACTTGGCTCGGCGGGACCACATGGGCGTCGGAGCGCGCGGGATTCCGGATTCGCGGGGCGGACCTGGACGCGTGCTCACCTAAACTTAGGGCCGCTCGCGGACGAGAGCAACGCGGGCGTCGCCGCCCCAGCCCCGCCCCATGAAGTCCCTGCTCCTGCTCGGCAGCACCGGTTCGATCGGCACGCAGACCCTCGACGTCGTCCGGCGCTCGGGCGGCGCGTTCCGCGTGCTCGGAATCGGCGCGCGTTCGTCGTGGCGCGAGCTGGCGGACCAGGCGCGCGAGTTCCTGCCGCCCTTCGTCGGTGTCGTCGACGAGGAGGCCGCGGAGCACCTGCGCCCGGAGCTGCCGGAGGGCACCACGCTCTTCCACGGCCCCGACGCGATGACGGACCTCGCGCGCGAGCTCGACTACGAGACCTGCGTGCACGGGATCGTCGGCGCCGCGGGCCTGCGCCCGTCGGTCGCGGTGCTCGAACACGGCCGCCGTCTGGCGCTGGCGAACAAGGAGTCGCTGGTCGTCGCCGGCGAGCTCCTGATGCAGCTCGCGCGCGAGCGCGGCGGCGAGATCCTGCCCGTCGACTCGGAGCACAGCGCGATCCACCAGTGCCTGCGCGGCGAGCGCATGGACCGCGTGCGCCGCATCCTGCTGACCGCCAGCGGCGGCCCGTTCCGCGAGCGCACCGCCGCGGAGCTCGACGACGTCACCCCCGACGAGGCGCTGCGCCACCCGAACTGGGAGATGGGACCGCGCATCACCGTCGGCTCGGCGACGCTCATGAACAAGGCCCTCGAGGTGATCGAGGTCCACCACCTGTTCGGCCTCGAGCGCGAGCGCATCGAGGTCGTCATCCACCCGCAATCGATCGTGCACTCGATGGTCGAGTTCATCGACGGCTCGGTGATCGCGCAGCTCGGTCCGCCGGACATGCGGCTGCCCATCCACTACGCGCTGCACGCGCCCGACCGCGGCGCCGCGGAGTTCACCGGCTTCGACTTCGACAGCTTCCGCCGGCTGGACTTCGAGCGGCCCGACGTCGCGCGCTTCCCCGCGCTCGAGCTGGGCTTCCGCTGCGTCGAGGAAGGCGCGGACTCCGGCAGCGTGCTGAACGCGGCCGACGAGGAGGTCGTCGCGGCCTTCCTGGACGGCAAGCTGCGCTTCCCCGACATGCACCGCATCACGCGCGAGGTGCTCGACCGCCGCCCCGGCAACGCCGACACCGTCGACGACCTGCTCGCCGCCGACGCCCGCGCCCGCGAGATGGCCCGGGAGCGTTGCGCGTTGTTGTCGCGCACTTGAGGAAACACCGCGCGTCGTTGTCGCGCACTTGAGGAAACACCGCGCGTTGTTGTCGCGCACTTGAGGAAACACCGCGCGCTCTCGGCGCGCTCCCGAGGAAACACCGCGCGGCGCCCCCGCGCACCTGAACCTGACGCGCGCGCCCGCGAATCGAACGCGCGCCGAGCCACGCTCACTCCGGACACTACTCCCGAATGGACCTGCTGAACCTCGTCAAGATCCTGCAAACCGTCTTCGGCGTCGGCCTCGTGATTTTCGTGCACGAGCTGGGCCACTTCCTCGCCGCGCGGCGCTGCGGCGTGCGCGTCGAGGTCTTCAGCCTCGGCTTCGGCCCGCGCCTCCTGTCGTGGACGCGCGGCGACACGACGTACCAGGTCGCGGCGGTGCCGCTCGGCGGCTACGTGAAGATGGCGGGCGAGGAGCTCGAGGGCGAGGACTGCGCGCCGGCCCCGGACGAGCTCGGCGCGAAGAGCATCGGGCAGCGCTTCCTGATCTTCTCCGGCGGCGTGATCATGAACATGATCTTCGCGATCGTGGTGTTCCCGCTGATCCTGCTGGTGGGCGTGCCGCTGTCGGATCCGGTCGTCGGCGAGACGGCCGCCGGCAGCCCCGCGTGGCACGCGGGGCTCGAACCGGGCACTCGCGTGTTGAAGGTCGGCGACCGCACGATCCGCGACTTCAACGACATCGTGCAGAGCGCGGCGCTGTCGTCCGGAGACACGGTCGCGCTCGAGGTGCTGCCGCCGGGGTCCGAGACGCCCGAGCGCGTCGTGCTCGAGGCGAAGTACAACGAGGACGTCGGCGTGCGCCTGATCGGCATCACGCAGCGTCGGCAGATGTCCGGCGACGGCTACGTGCTGGAGGTCGAGCGCGGCAGCCCCGCGCACGAGGCGGGCCTGCGCTCGGGCGACGTGCTGGTCGGCGTGACCGACGCGCCGGACTTCCTGTCCGTCGAGGAACAGCTCCTGTGGCGAGCCTCGGAGCGCGGTCCGGTGTCGCTCGTGGTCGCGGACGGCGACGCGACGAAGGAGGTGACGGTCGAACCCGTCACCGAGGAGTTCGGCGAACCGATGCTGGGCGTCAGCCCCGTCGTGCAGCGTGTCTCCGACCTCCTGGACACGCCGCTGGTCGAGCAGTCCGGCCTGCGCAAGGACGACCTCCTGGTGGCGATCGGCGGCGAGCCGTTCTGGGGCCGCGACATGTTGCGCCTCCTGCTGGCGAACGAAGGGCGGCCGCTGGAGCTCACGGTGCGGCGCGGCGAGCAGCTCGTCGCGCTCGAAGGACCCGCGCTCGACGGCGCCGGGCTCTACGACCTGGCGCGCTCCATCGCCTTCGACGACCAGGCCACGTCGAACCGCGTCTCCGTCTCGAAGGGCGGCGCCGCCGAGGCGAAGGGCATGCGGTCGGGCGACGTCGTCGACACGATCGACGGCGCGGCGATCGAGGACTTCGAGGACCTGCGCACCTACGTCGGCAAGGTCGGAGAGGACGAGCCCGTGCGCATCGGCGTCACGCGCGACTACGGTCTGGAGGAGCCCGAGTACCTGACGTTCGACGTCGTGCTCACGCCCGGCGAGCGCACGCAGTACGGCCTCGCCTTCCGCCCCTCCACCTACGTCTACCAGGAGAAGAACCCGGTGCGGGCCGTGCAGGTCGGCATGATCTTCTGCTGGAACTTCCTGGAGGACACCTGGCGCACGCTGCGCGGCATCGCGACGCAGGACGTCGCCGGCAAGAACGTCGGCGGCATCATCACGATCGGCGTCGCCGCGCACAGCTTCGCGGACGCGGGCTGGGCGAAGCTGTTCTTCTTCCTGTGCATCCTGTCGGTGAACCTCGCGTTCCTGAACGTGCTGCCGATCCCGCTGCTGGACGGCGGCCACCTGTTCTTCCTGCTGATCGAGAAGTTGAAGGGCTCGCCGGTCTCCGAGCGCGTCATGGGCTACTCGCAGCTGGTCGGGCTCGTGCTGATCCTGTCGCTGTTCGTCTACGTGATGCACAACGACATCCAGCGCTGGATCCTGCGCTAGGAGCGCCGTGAAGACGGGCCTCGCCTGGGGGCGCACGCTGCGCCTGTCCCTCGCGCCGTCGGCGATCGGCGACGCGCTCGCCGGCCTGTTGATCGGGTGCGGCGGGCGCTTCCCCGACGCGACCGACGCCGCCCTGCTCGTCGGGTCGTCGCTCGCCGTCTACCACGGCAACATGGCGCTGAACGACTGGTGCGACCGCGAGCACGACGCCGCGACGCGCCCCGACCGCCCGATCCCCTCCGGCCTGCTGGACGAGGCGCGCGTGTTCGGCGCCGCGTGGGGTCTGATCGTTGCGGGCGTCCTGTGCGCCGCGCTCGCCGCGCCCTGGGCCGGCGTGTGGATGGCGTTCGTCGCCTTCCTGGCCGTCACCTACAACCAGCGCGGGCGCGGGCCGGTGTCCGGACCGCTGCTCCTGGCGCTGTGCCGCGCGGGGAACCTGGCGACGGGCACGGTGTACGCCTTCGTGCACGGCCTGGATCCCGCCGTGTTGCCGGCGGCGCTGGCGGTCGTGCTGTACGGCGGCTACGTGTTCACGGTCTCGCGGCTCGGCCGGCTCGAGGACGGCGAGGATCCGGACCTGTCGCGCGGGCGGGTCGGCGCGTTCCTGTTCACCGGCGCGACGCTGCTCGTCGCCGCGGGCCTCGCGCCGCGCGGCGCGGCCGGCGCCACCCCCCACTTCCCCGCCGTGCTGCTGGCGGTCGGCGGCGCGGCCGGGCTGCTGATGGCCGCCGTGCGCACCGAGGTCTGGACGCCGCCGCTGGTCGGGCGCTGCATGGGCCTGTGCCTGCGGCGCCTCTTGCTGTTCGCGGTGATCTTCAGCTGGAACACGCAGACGACGACCGGCGCGTGGACGGCGGCGCTGCTGCTCGTCGGCTACCCGGCGTCGTGGTCGCTGCGGCGCTGGTTCCCGCCCAGCTGATCGGCCAGCCACGCGCGCGCGGCGTCCGCGTCGCGCACGCGGTCGGCCAGCTGCTCCTCTTCGAGCGCGCGCAACAGGTCGCCGAGCCGCGGACCGCGCGGCACGCCCGCCGCGATCAACGCGCCCGCGTCCAGCAAGGGCGCGGGGCGCAGCGTCGCCGGGTCCGCGTCGCGCGCCTCCGCCGCCAGGGCGCGCGTCGCCTCCTCGTCGGCCGGACGCCGCGCGGCGTACAGCGTGAGCGCCGGCTCGAACGCGCCGCTGCGCATCGCGCGGCGCCGGGACGACAGGCTCGCGGCGCCGGCGACCAGCGCCGCGATCGCGGGTTGCAGCTCCCACAGCTCCTCGACCTCGCGCCGCAGCGCCCGCGACACGCGCAGCGCGTCGAGCACCCCGCGCGCAGCCTCGCGGTCGTGGCCGGCGTCGTCGCCGCCCGCCTCCGTCGGAGCGGGGTCGTAGAGCGCGCCGTAGCCCAGCGCCGACCCGGGCGCGTCGCCGAGGCGCCCCAGCGCGTCGATCCGCGCCCGCCCCGCCGCGCCGGTCCACCAGCCGGGCGCCAGGCGCTCGTGGGCGCCCAGCTCGACGAGCAGCGCGACCGCCTCCGCCGGGCGCGGTCCGCGGAGGACCTTCTCGAACTCCGCGTGCACGCGCTCGACCGACACGCCGCGCAGCGCGTCGAGCTGCGCCGCGGCGGCCGCGCGCGTCTCCGGCTCGATGACGAGCCCCAGCCGCGCCGCGAAGCGGGCCAGGCGCAGGATACGCAGCCCGTCCTCGCGGAAGCGCTCGGCCGCCTCCCCCACGCAGCGCAGCCGCCCGGCGGCCAGGTCGTCCAGCCCGCGTTCCGGATCGCGGAACTCGTCGGTCAGCGGGTCCAGGTACAGCGCGTTGCAGGTGAAATCCCGGCGCGCGGCGTCCTCCTCGACCGATGTTCCATAGGTGACCTCGTCGGGCCGCCGCGCGTCGGAGTAGCCGCGCTCGCTGCGGAAGGTCGTCACCTCGACGGTCACGTCGTCCCAGATGACGAGCATCGTCCCGAACGCCTTGCCGACGCCCAGCGTCTTCTCGAACAGCGCCTCGACGCGCTCGGGCTCGAGGTCGGTGGCGAGGTCCACCTCGGCCGGCGCCTCCGGGACGGGATCCGCCGCGCGAGTTCCCGCCGCGCTCGAGGACCCGCCCGCGCGGAGCGCGCGCAACGCCAGGTCGCGCACCGCGCCGCCGACGACCCACGCGCGCCCGCCGGCCTCGGCGACGCGCGACGCGATCCCGCGCGCGGCACTCGAGAGCACGTCGTCCAGGTCGCGCGCGGAAGGTCGCTGCATCGTGTTGAAGCGTAGCACAGCGCTCGACAGAATCGCCTCGACGACGCCGCCGCGCGCGCGTCACTCGCGGTCCGTCGGCGGACGCGCCGCGACGCACTCCCCGCCCTCCGCCCGAGCCGCCACCGAGCCGATCCCCGCGCGCGCATGAGCCACGAATTCGTCCCCGACCACGCCGGCGAGGCGACCGGCGACCAGGCCGACTGGAAGCGCGAGCGCCGCGGTCCGTTGGGGCGCCTCCTGACGCGCGCCGTCGGGCCCTACGTCGACCGCGCGACGATCCTGGGCATCCTGTTGCTGGTCGTGCTGGTGACGCTGCCGCGGCTGCGCAGCCTGGCGATCCACGAGAACGAGCTCGACGCGCTCCGCACGCTGGACGTGCTCGGCGGCGAGGTCTTCGCGGCCGAGGGCGCGCGCCCCGAGCGGCTGGGCGAGCTGTTCGCGGACGAGTCCGACGACGCCGCGCTCCTCGAGCGCCGCCTGGCCGACACCCGCGTGCTGGACGACGGGCGCCTCTTGCTGCGGTACGGCTACCTCTTCGAGCTGGTCGAGGGCCCGCGCGGCCCCGGCGTGCGCGCGTGGCCCGTCGAGCAGGGCCGGACCGGCCAGGGCGCGTTCTGGCTCGGCGCGGACCTGTCGCTGTGCGGCGACGCGAACCGCGACGCGCGCTGGAGCGGTCCGTCGCGCCCGCCCAGCCCGGCCGAGGTCGGCGACTGGCGCGCGCTGGAACCGCCGGCCGCCGCGGACCTGTAGCCCGCGGTCAGCGGTACCAGGTCCAGAGCAGACAGTCGATGGCGGGGCGCGTCCGCGCGCCCTCCATGCGCAGCGCGGCGCGCTTCAAGGTCGGCGCCACGCGCGGCGCGGGGCCGCGGCGCGCCAGCCACTCGGCGGCCAGGAGGCGCTCGTGCTCGGTCGCGCGCTCGCCCTCGACGACCTCGAACAGGAAGTCGGTCGCGGCGTCGTCCTGCGCGGCGCCGGCGGCCTCGAGCAGGTCCATGCGACGCAGCTCGTCGGTCTCGGCGCGCCACAGCTCGGCGAGGTACGCGCGGGCGTCGGGCCCCGCGTTGCCGGCGGCGCGCGCGAACCAGCGGTGCGCGTCGAGTCCCTGCACGGTGACCGGTGTCCCGTCCGCCCGCGCATAGCGCGCGGCGCGCTCCATCAACGCTTCGGCGGACGCGCGGCCCGGCACCAGGCCCAGCGCCTGCAAGCGCGACTTCGCGGCGGTCAGGTCGCCCTCGTGCTCGTCGATGCGCTCGAGCAACGACGCGCGCACGCGGTCGGCCAGCCCGGGGTTCGCGTCCCAGGAGTCCTGCAGCGCGAGGCTGGCCAGCTCGATCTCGCCCAGCGCGCCGCCGAACAGCGCGAGGGCGCGGTCCGCGGCGACGGGGTCGCCGACCGACAGCAAGGCGGCGAAGGCGGCCAGGCGCACGTCGCGGTCCGGGTCGTTCAGGGCCACGCGCAACGCGTCGCGCGCCTCGGGCGTGTCCGCGACGGGCCCGAGCGTGCTCGCGGCGCGCGAGCGCTCCGACGAGACGGACGCGCCGGTCAGCACGGGGATCGCCCACTCGCGGCGGTCGATCGAGGGCAGCGTCAGCAGCGCGGCGCTGCGCTCGGGCAACGTGCCCTGCTCCAGCACCGCGCGCAGCTCCGCGGCGGGCTCGGCCTCGCCGTCGGCGGCCTGCAGCGCCAGCAAGCGGACGGCGGACACGGGCGGCAGGTCCTCCGCAGCGACCAGCGCGAAGCGCGACGCCGTGCGGTCGTCGACGGACTCGAGCGCGATCGGGAGGCCCGCGGTCCAGAACCACCGGTGCTCGCCGGCGCGCATCCAGCCGGCCAGGTCGCGCTGGAAGCGCGGCGCGTCGGCGGCGGCCATCGCCTGCAGCAACACCTCGATCGTCGAGGCCTGTGACGGGTGGACGCTGAACACCAGGTCGTGCAAGAGGTCGTAGTTCTCCGGCGCGGCGTGTCGCACGAGCCCCTTCGCCGCGGCGACGCGGATCTCGACGTTCGAGTGCACGACGTAGCGCGCGCAGAGCGCCCGTGCGCCCGGCGCGTCGGACAGCCGCAGCGCGCCGAGGCCGTTCAGGATCGCGGACGCGTCGAACACGCCTTCCGACCAGCCGGCGAACGCGCGATCCAGCGCGGGGATCGCGTCCTCACCCGCGTCGGCGAGCTGCAGCTTCACGTGCCGCAGCACGTTGGACGGCGCGTCGGACAGGCGCCGGACGAGCGCGGGCCACACGTTGCTCGTGTCGCCGGTGAAGGCGCCGGCGTGGACGCAGTCGGTCTCGAGCAGCGCGCGCAGGCGGTCGTCGCCGGTCCAGTCGACGGCGGCGTCGCTCGACGTACCGGGCGGCGCGGGCGCCGGGTCCTCGGCCCCGCCGCAGGACAGCGACGCCGCGGGAGCCAGCGAGAGCGCGAGGAGGACGAGCGGCGCGCCCGCGCGGCGGCGGGCGGCGTTCAGCGTTCGGGTCACCATCGACCGTCACCCAGCAAGCCCTGGGCCGCGCGGAGCGCCACCAGCGCTTTCTGGTACGCGACGCGGGCGGCGCGCTCGGACAGCGCGGCCTCTTCCAGCTGGTTCTGGAACTCCAGCAGGCGGAAGGCGGTCGAGATGCCCTCGGCGTGTCGCGCGCGCTCCGCCTCGTACTGGCGGCGGCTGGCCGCGAGGCTGCGCTGCGCGGCGTCGACGGCCTTCGCCTGGTACGCGACCTGCCGCACGGCGTCGCGGACCTCGCCGGCGACCTGCGACTCGAGCTGGTCGAACACGAGGCGCTCGGACCGCAAGCGTGCGCGAGCCGCACGCTCCGCGTTGCGACGCGCACGGTTCCCGATCGGCGCGTTGAAGACGAGGCCGGCGGAGTAGGTCGGGAACTCGAAGCTCAGCGCCTCCTCCAGCGCCTCGGACTGCTCGCCGCTGAACCCGTTGCCGCTCATCGCGAGGCTCAGGTCCAGGCCGACGCGCGCGTCGTTGCGCGCGAAGTCCAGCAGGAGCTCGGCGGCCGTGATCGCCTGGCGCTGCTGCGCCAGGTCCGGCCGGTTCTCGACGGCGACCGTCAGCGTCTCGGTCCACTGCGGCTGCTCGACCGGCCCGGTGCTCTCGGGCAGCGGCGTCGCGGGGCGCAGCCGCGTCTCCCACACGGCGCTGTCGGTGCCGGGGAACAGGATCTGCTTCAGCGCGTCCTCGGCGGCGCGCACGTTCACGTCCGCCTCCAGCAGCTGTTCCTCGCGGATCGCGACCTGCGCCTCCGCCTCGAGCACGTCGACCTCGATGCCGACGCCGACCTCCAGCCGGCGCTGTTCGCGCGCGAGTTGCTCGCTGACCAGCTCCAGGCCCTTGCGCGCGACGTCGAGCTGCTCGATGCGGAGCACCAGGTCCCAGTACGCGTCGCGCACCTGGCGCTCGACGTCCTGGCGCACCTGGCGTTGCCGCTCGAGCTGTTGCACGTACTGCACGTCGGCGACCTGCTGGTCGGCCGTCGCGTGTTCGCGCCCGAGGCCGCGCAGCAGCGGTTGGCGGTAGGTCACCGCCAGCACGTCCGTCGTCGACGGGTTGGCGCGCGCGAACTGGTTGTTCGTCTCGGTCGTGTCCGAGTTCAGGCGGACGTTGAAGTTGCCGCCCCACTCCAGCGGTCGGTTCAGGTCGAGGCCCCAGCCGACCGTGTCGAACTTCAGGATCTCGGCGCCCGACAGGTCAGTGTCACCCTTCTGCTTGCCGTCGACG
Organism: bacterium; assembly: GCA_030426745.1. Taxonomy (GTDB): domain Bacteria; phylum Planctomycetota; class UBA1135; order UBA1135; genus JACKHV01. The sequence goes on along the minus strand of JAUHYB010000004.1, from coordinate 19,918 downwards.
TAGTTGCCCTCGGCGGTGAAGTCCCAGTCGAAGGCGCCCCAGCTGCCCAGCGCCTCGAAGCGCGCGACCTCGACGGCCAGGCCCTCGACCTGCAGGCCGATGTCGTTCACCAGCGCGATGGCGACGGCGGACTGCACGGTCAGCTCCAGCTCGCGCGTCGACGACTCCAGGCCGGACTCGTCGTCGACCGGCGGTCGGGCGTCCTCGGCCGTCACGTCGTCGTCCTGGAACAGCGGCTCGGGCGGCGTCGCCGGGTCCTGCGCGGCGACGGTGGCGGCCGACAACAGCAGCGCGAGCGCGGCCGACCGGGGGGTGCGGAAGGGGGACATGGCCGAGCAGGATAGGTCAAGCGCGGCCCGGGCTCCACGCTCGGCGGGCGGACTCGGAGGCGGCCCGTCTAGCGGGCCAGCAGCGCGTCGAGGTCCGGCGACAGCGTGCCCGCGGGCGCGGCGCTGCGCAGGGCGTGCACGTAGGCCGCCGAGAGCGGCGCGCCGCCCTCCGCCGTCGCCAGGTCCGCGAAGGGCGCGAAGTCCGCGTCACCGAAGCGCGCGATCGCCGCGTCGGCGCCGGCCGGCAGCGCGACGCCGTAGCGGGCGGCGCGGGCGAGCGCGGCGGCGGCCAGCGCGGCGCGCGGCGGGTCGCCGGCGGCCTGTTCGACGAGCCACGCGAGGTCCGCGGCGTCGTGCCGCGCGACGCCGCCGAAGAGCAGCGCGTCCAGGTGCTCCTCGACGCGCAGCAAGCGCTCGAGGTCGCCGCCGACGGTCACGTCCCCGCGGGGCGCGACGCCGTCGAGCAGCGCGGACGCGCGCGCGGCCAGGCGGCGCTCGAGCGCCGAGTCCCACGCGAACTCCGCGACCGACCGCAGCTCCTCACCGCGGCGGAAGACGGACCAGCGGTCCGCGTTGCGCTCGTTCTGCGCCGCCAGCGACGGCGCGTCCAGGCTCTCGAGTTCCGGCAGCGCGACGTCGTCGTCCAGCGGCAGCGCTTCCTCGCGCGGCTCGGCGAACGGCAGCTCGCCCGGCTTCTCGAAGTCGACGACGAAGCCGTCGCGCTCGGGCTCGGCCGTGATGATGCGGTACACCGCCAGGACCGGCAGCGCGACGAGGTGCACGAGCAGGCTGGCGGCGGCGACGCGCAGCAGCACCGACGAGCGCAGGCGCCGGCGCACGAAGCCGGTGACGAGGCGCAGGTCGCCGCGCCACCCGAGGTCCTCGCGCACCGTGCGGTCCAGCACCGCCTCGGCGACGCGCGCGGCGTCGCGACGCAGCTCGACCTCGTCGAGGCGCGACTCCGCGCGCAGCTCGTCCACGAACGCCCCCCACTCGCCGGCGTCGTCCGCGGTCATTCCGCGGTCGATCCAGCGACGCAGGTCGTCGTCGTTCCGAGGCGTGTCGGGTCGGGTCACGAGGCGTCTCCTTCGAGGAGCTCGCGCAGCTTGCGCAGGGCGTGGAACATACGGGACTTCACGGTCCCGACGGGGATGGAGAGGAGGTCGGAGATCTCCGCGTACGGGAGCTCCTGCTGGACGCCGAGCTCGAAGACGAGCCGGTGCGCGTCGGAGAGCTGGTCGAGGGCGGCCTGGACGCGTCCGGCTTCCTCCGAGCGGCTGGCGCGCTCGACCGGGCCGGGCCCGCCGTCGGGCACGGGAGGCGGCGCGCCGTCCTCGTCCGTGTCCCCGCCCGCGACCGAGGGCGGCCGCGCGGCGCCGCGCCGCCGGTGGTCGATCCAGGCGTTGCGGGCGATGCGGAACGCGAAGGCGCGGAAGCGCCCCGTGGGTTCGTAGCTCTGTGCGTGGCGGAAGACCTTCAAGAAGACGTCCTGGACCAGGTCCTCCGACTCGGCACGGGTCGCCCCCAAGCGACGGAAGAAGGCCAGGAAGCTCGCCGCGTCCCGCTTCACCCAGTCCTCGTACGGTCCCGGGTCCCCTCGCTGGAGGGCCACCAGAGGGTCCGGCTCGAAGTCCCTGGCGTCCTTCAACGCGGGCCCTCAACGGCGGGTCCCGCCGCGGGTTCACGGGAATCCGAGAACCCGAGCGAGGTCACGGGAGGGCCTCCAGGAGGTCCGTACCGGACCCCGGCAGCGGCTCCAGCGCGGCGAGCAGCGCGTCGAGGCGGGCGGCGACGGGCCCCTCTCCGACGACGCGCAGGGTGATCCGCCGGGCCTCGGCGTCCTCGTGGGCCAGCGCGACCGCGACGTGCGGATCGGGCAGCCAGTCGGCGACGCGGGCCGACCACTCGATCGCCTGGACCGTGTCCGGCGTCAGCGCCTCGGCGCCGCCGTCGGCCAGGAAGGACCGCTCGCGCCCCTCCATCCAGGCGTCGAAGTGCAGCAGCGGCAGGCGCCCCTCGTACTCCTGCATCAGCGTGAAGGTCGGGCTGGTCACCGGGCCGTCGACGCCCAGGCCGCGCGCGAGGCCGCGCACGAAGGTCGTCTTGCCGGCGCCCAGGTCGCCGTCCAGCGCGAAGCACTCGCCGCCCGTGCAGGCGGCGCCGAGGCGCGCGGCGAGGTCCAGCGTGGCCTCCGGGTCGCGCGACAGGAAGCGTCGTTCAGCGGCCATGTCGCCACCCTCCTTCGTCCGGGGACCAGGCGCGCGCGGGGCCGCCGGCGGCGTCGCCGACGAGGCGCAGGCCCGCGCCCCGCGCGACGCGCCCGACGACCGACCACGCCTCGCCGCGCGCGCGAGCGGCGCGGACCGCGCGCTCGGCGTCGGCCGGCATCATGGTCGCGAGCAACTCGTGGTCCTCGCCGTCGTGCAGCGCGTGCCACAGCGCGTCCCGCCCGTCGGACTGCTTCAGTCGGCCGCGGCGCCGCGCCAGCCGGCGGGCGTCGTCGTGCACCGGGACGTGCTCGAGCTCGATCCGCACGCGCGACGCGCGCGCCAGGCGGAAGAGGTCCCACGCCAGCCCGTCGCTGACGTCCATCATCGCCGTCGCGCCCGCGGCGGCCAGGCGGCGCCCGGCGTCGAGGCGCGGCGTGAAGCGCAGGTGGCGGCCCAGGATCGACCCGCCGACGGGACCCGTGCACACGACGAGCTGGCCGACGCGCGCGCGGTCGCGGCCGACGGGCTTGCCGCGCAGCGGCACCTCGCCGAGCGCGGTGACGCCCAGGCGCGCCGGGCCGGGCGCGGCGGCGAGGTCGCCCCCCCACACCTCGGCGCCGCACTCGACCGCGGCGCGTCGCGCGCCCGTCAACACGCCGCGCATCCACCGCTCGGAGCGCTCGCGCGGCGCCGACAGCCCGAGCAACACGCCGCGCGCCGTCGCCGCCGTCGCGGCGAGGTCGGACAGCGCGCGGCGCACGGCCTTGCCGCCGAACGCCTCCGGCTTCACGCCGACGTCCGCGTGCACGCCCTCGACGCACTGGTCGTGGCACGACACCAGCCGACCCTTCGGCCGCGTCGTCACCGCCGCGTCGTGTCCCCACGAACCGACCAGCGCGCGCGGCGCCGAAGCGCGCGCGAGCCAGCGGTGCAGGTCGTCCTCGTCCCAGCTCACGCGCGCGAGGATAGCGAGGTCACCAGGCGGCGGCGAAGACGACTCGGGCGAGCAGGCGATCCGCGGGGATCCACCCGAGCGCGTCGCTGTCCGCCGCGGGGCAGTCCGGCGCGTCCGTCACGAGCCACGCGGCGCCGTCCTCGCGCAGCTCGCGGACCAGCGCGATCGAGGTCGAGCCGTTCCCCGCGTCGAACACGACCCCGTCGCCGGGCTGCAGCGGCCGCGGCCGCGTGTCGAGCAGCAGCGAGGATCCCGGCGTGTACCGCAGGACCGGCGTGCAGCCGGCCTCGGGCAGCGTGAGCAGCTCGAAGCGCGTGTACAGGTACAGCGCGCCGGCGGCGGCGAGGAGCAAGGTGGCGCGCCGGATGCGGCGCAGGAGCTTGGCCTGGTCCATGGTCTCAGGAGGCGGTGGCCCACGCCGCGCGCCAGTCGGCGCAGGCCGCGACGGGGTCGGCGGAGCGCGCGACGCCGCGCAGGACGGCCGCGCCCGCCGCGCCCGCGGCGCGCAACGAGGTCGCGTGGCGCGGCTCCAGCCCGCCGATCGCGAAGACCGGCGCGGGCGACGCGGCGCAGAACTCCGACAGGCCGCCGTAGCCGATCGGCGCCTTCAGTCCGCGCTTCGACGGCGTGTCGTGGACCGGCCCGTGGAAGAACCAGTCGGCGTCGGTCGCGCGCCGCGGGTCGTCGCCGGCGTGCGTGGAGAGGCCGATCGCGCAGTGCGACTCGACGACGCGGCGCGCGTCGGCCGGCGTCAGCGAGCGGAAGCCCAGGTGCACGCCGTCCGCGCCCGCGGCCAGCGCCAGGTGCGGGCGGTCGTGCACGCCGACCCACAGCGCGTCGTGCCGCGCGCGCAGCGCGCACAACGACCGCAGCACGGCGAGCAGGTCGCGGTCCGACCACGCGGGCTCGCGCAGCAGCACCGCGCGCAGGCCGCCGTCGAGCGCGCAGTCGTCCACCAGCCCCACGAAGTCCGCGGCCGTCCCGCGCGTCAGGTCGCCGGGGCTGATGGCGATCAGTCCGCGCGGCGGGACGCGTCTCACTCGGCGGTCTCCACGAGGTACTCGAGGTCGCGCAGCAAGGACCGCAGCCGCTTGGGCGTGTGGTTCTTCTTCAGCTGCACCGACGACTCGTCGACCTGCTTCGCGATGTACGGACGCGTGCCGGGATCCTGGATGAAGCGCTTCATCACGTCCGCGTTCTCGCAGCGCAGCACGCGCGACTTGTCCATGACCATCAGGCCGGCGGCGCGGCTCCAGTCGCGGATCGAGTAGATCACGTTCTGCGGGACCGGCGTGCGCGAGTTGCGCTCCAGCGTCGCGAGGATGCGGCTCTGGAACATGCCCTCGGCCAGCGCGCGCTGCACCGCCTTCTCGGTGATGCGGAAGTGGATCAGGTGCCCGACCTTCTCGCGCGTGCAGAAGCGGTCCAGGTCGTGGATCAGCTCCGCGTCGTCGCCGGTCGGGAACATGACGACCTCGAAGTCGGGCGTGACGACGAGGTTGCCGAGCACCGGGCCGTCCTCCGCGCCGGGGTCGGTCATGCCGAGCAGCTTGGCGCCGATGCGCGTCAGGCGCACGGCGACCGGGCGGCCCGAGGTGTCGTAGCCGAGGTCGACGATGCCGAGCAGGTACAGGCGCTTGCGCACCCAGCCCACCAGGTTCCACGCGAGGCGTTGCAGGTCCTCCATCGGCGTGGAGGTGCCGCCGTCGCCGGCGCGCGCGGTGAAGTAGTCCTCGACGGCGAGGTCGTCCGCGTTCGACAGGTAGGTGTTGCGGGTCAGGAACGGCAGGTACATCAGGTCGTACCAGACGTCCGGCTCGACGCGCTTCAGGAGGCGCAGGTAGATGCGCCGCATGCGCGCCTGGTGGAAGTACTCGCCGCCGACCTCGCGCTCCTCGAGCGCGTACTCCAGCAGCGCGCGCTGCTTCTCCTCGAGCGACTTCGGCTCCCACTCGCGGCCGCGGGTGGTCAGCGCGAACGTGCGCTTGCCGGTCGTCTCGATGAAGCCCTCGTGGCGGCAGAAGCGATAGATGAAGTCGAGCACCTCCGAGCGCTCGAGCTCGCGCCCGGGGTTCGGGATCAGCTCCTGCAGGATGCGCTTCTCGGTCGTCTTGAAGATCTCGCCGCGCACCGTGAAGCGCACGTTGTTCTCCATGATGTAGGCGATGAAGCGCGAGATGTTCGACACCAGGTCGACGCCCAGGCCCGCCTCGTCGTGCGGGCGGTCGGGGTCGCCGGGGACGGCGACGCGCTTCAGCCACGCGAGCGCGACCTCGTTGAACACCAGCAGCGTCTCGTCGTTGTGCTGGATGCCGTAGCGGGTCAGGTCCAGGCGCTCGACGGTGCCGATCAGCGACTCCTCGAGGATCTTGCCCCAGCGCCGACCGTTCCAGTGCGGCAGCTCGGTGTCCATGCGCTCGAACAGGCCCTTCGGCAGGATGCCGCCGAACTGCAGGATCGCCTTGCCGACGAGCTCGCGCAGGCCCTCGGGCAGGCGCTCGATGCGCGCGACCGACGCGGCCTCGTTCGAGTACATCTTGTACAGCTCGCGCACGCGGCTCGGGGGCGTCCGCGACGAGCGCGCCGGGTCGGTGTACAGCCGGTCCAGGTGCCCGCGCAGCGCGAAGACGTCGAACACGCCGCGGCGGTTCGCGCGCCGCTTGCGCAGGATCGCGTCGCCCAGGTCGACGGGGACCGCGTATCCCTCCTGGCCGTAGCGCTGCATCTCCTTGCTGGTCGAGGGCGCGATCAGGCCCTGGCGACACAACACGGCGAGCGACGCTTCCAGGTCGTAGTTCGACAGGTAGGCGAGCTGCTTGTTCGCGACGATCTGCGACATCGCCAGCTCGTAGCGCGGCGCGCCCAGGATCGCGTCCATGATCGTGGCCAGGCGTCGGCCCAGCTTCGACAGGCGGGCGTCGACGACCTCGGGGTCGGACATCCACTCGCGGACCTTCTTGCGCAGCACGTCGTCGGCGGGGCGCTTGCCGCTCGTCGAGCCGGCCCAGAAGCGATAGAGCTCGCCGAGGTCCTCGGGCTCGATGCCCTCGACGACGGACTCGACGGACAGGCGGGTGCCGCGGACCTTCGAGGCCGCGCGGCCGGCGGCGGCGCCGGTGGTGGTGGCCCGCTTGCGCGGACGAGGGGAAGTAGGGCTCAAGAGGCGGCTCCGGGTTCCAGCGACTCGGAGAGTTGGTGGGCTTCGACGATGCGGTACGCGTATCCCTGTTCGGTCAGGAAGAGCTGGCGCTTCTCGCTGAACTCCTGGTCGCGCGAACCGGTGGTGACGACGGAGTAGAAGACGGCTTCGGAGCCGTCCGACTTCGGGCGCAGGATGCGGCCCAGGCGTTGCGCCTCCTCCTGGCGCGAGCCGAAGGTGCCCGACACCTGGATCGCGACGTTCGCGTCCGGCAGGTCGATGGCGAAGTTGCCGACCTTGGAGACGATCAACAGCTTCTGTTCACCGCTGCGGAAGGCGTCGTAGAGCTTCTCGCGCTCGGGGTTCGGCGTCTTGCCGGTGATCAGCGGCGCGTCGAACGCGCGCGCCAGGTCCTCGAGCTGCGCGATGTACTGGCCGATCACGAGCACGCGCCCGCCCTCGTGCCGGTCGATCAGCTTGCGCACGACGCCGATCTTGGCCGGGTTCTCGGACGCGACGCGGAACTTGCCGCGCGCGTCGGCGGACGCGTAGGTGGTCTTCAACGAGGCGTCCAGCGGCACGCGGACCTCGACGCAGGTCGCCTGAGCGATGAAGCCCTGCGTCTCCAGCACCTTCCACGGCACGTCGTAGCGCTTCGGACCGATCAGGCAGAACACCTCGTCCTCCTTGCCGTCCTCGCGCACCAGCGTCGCCGTCAGGCCCAGGCGCCGGCGCGCCTGCAGGTCGGCGGTCACGCGGAACACCGGCGCGGGCAGCAGGTGCACCTCGTCGTAGACGACCAGGCCCCAGTTCTCGCTGGAGAACAGGCCGAAGTGCTCGAAGTCGTCCGTCTTGCTGCGCCGCCAGGTCAGCATCTGGTAGGTCGTGATCGTGACGGGCTTCACCGACTTCTCGTCGCCGGTGTACTCCCCCACCTCGTCGGGCGTCAGCGTCGTCTTGTCCAGCAGCTCCTCGCGCCACTGGCGGACCGCGACGGTGTTGGTCGTCAGGATCAGCGTCTTCGTGCGCACCAGGCTCATCACCTGCATCGCGACGACCGTCTTGCCCGCGCCGCACGGCAGCACGACCACGCCGTTGCCGCCCGCGACCGTGCCGCCGGCGTGGAAGGCGTCGCCCGCGGCGACCTGGTACGGGCGCACCGCGAACTCGCGGCCGGCGGTCGTCGTGTCGCGCAGGTCGATGTCGTAGGCGTCGCCCTCGACGTAGCCGCCGCGGTCGTCGACCGGGAAGCCCAGGCGGATCAGCGCCTGCTTGATCGTGCCGCGGTCGAGCGCGTCGACCCACACGCGGCCGTCGTCGCCGCGCGACAGGTGCGACGCGACCTCCTTGTATCCGAGCACGTCGGCGAGCACGTCCGGGTCCTGCGCGACCAGCTCGAAGCGCTCGCCCTGCTTCTCGATGCGCAGCAGGCCGTAGCGCGAGATCCACTCGCCGACTTCGTGCAGCACGTTCTGCGGCACGGGGACGCACGAGAACTCCTCGAGCGTCTCGCGGATCGCGTCCGCGGTCAGGCCCAGCGCCGCCGCGTTCCACACCGACACCGGCGTGATGCGGTAGGTGTGCAGGTAGTCCGGGCTCTTCTCCAGCTCCGCGAAGGCCGCCAGCGCGTCGCGCGCCTCGGCGAAGCGCGGGTGCTCCTCGGTCAGCGGCTGGCCGTCCTCGTCGCGCGCGGGCCGACCGGACTCGTCCATCACCGCGCGCACGGTGTGCAGCATCAGCGTGCGGTCGCTCTGGACGATCAGGGGGTTGTCGGGACGCAGGCTCATGCTCGGCTGGCTCCGCGGGTGCGGGGTCTGCGGGATGTCTTCTTGCGGGCGGACTTCTTGCGTCGAGCCCCCGCGGGCGGCGACGTCGCCGGGGCGCCCTTCTTCTTCGCGCGCTCGGCCTTCGCGGGTTCGATCACGCGCGGCCGGAACAGGTACGGGCCCGTGACGGAGTCGGGGTTCCGGCGCAGCTCGTCGGGCGTGCCCTCGGCGACCACGCGGCCGCCGGCGTCGCCGCCCTCCGGGCCGATCTCGACCAGGCGGTCGCAGATCTCCAGCACGTCGGTGTCGTGCTCGATCACGACCACGGCGTTGCCGCGGTGGACGAGCTTGTCGAGGACGCGCACGAGGTGCACGACGTCGGAGGTCGCCAGGCCGGTGGTCGGTTCGTCCAGCACGACGACGGTGCGCATGCCGCCGCCGGCGCGCAGCAGCTCGCTGGCCAGCTTCAGGCGTTGCGCCTCGCCCCCGGACAGCGTCGTCGAGCTCTGGCCCAGGCCGAGGTAGCCCAGGCCGACCTCGCGCAGGATCTTCAGGATGCGCGCGGGGTGTGGCTGGTGCGCCAGGAAGGTCGCGGCCTCGTCGACGGTCATCGCCAGCACGTCCGCGATGCTCTTGCCGCGGAAGTGGACCTCGCGGACCTCGGGGCGGTACCGCGCGCCGTCGCACTCCTCGCACGTCAGCCACAGGTCGGGCAGGAACTGCATCTCGACCTTCGTCGCGCCGCGGCCGTCGCAGGCCGGGCAGCGGCCCTTCGTCGAGTTGTACGAGAAGTGCGCCGGGCCGAAGCCGCGCAGCTTGGCCTCCGGCGTGCGCGCGTACAGCTCGCGCAGGTGCTCGATCAGGCCGGAGTAGGTCGCCGGCGTGCTGGCGGGCGTGCGCCCCACCGGGCTCGCGTCGACGAGCACGACGCGGGACGCGGCGGCGCCGCGCACGGACTTCCAGCGGCGCTCGGGCTTCTCGCCGCGCAGCGCGGGCACCAGCGCCTCCAGCACCAGGCTGGACTTGCCGGAGCCGGACGGGCCGCACACGCCGAGCAGCTCGCCGAAGCGCACCTCGAGGTCGACGCCCTTCAGGTTGTGCACGCGCGCGCCGCGCAGCGCGACCGGCCGCGCGCCGGCGGCGGACGCGGCGGCTTCCTCGGCCTCGGGGTCGTCGTCCTCCTCGCCGCGCGTCGGCACGAGCTCGCCGCGCAGCGCGCGCGCCGTCAGCGAGTCGCCGTCGCGCATCACCTCGGCCGGCGGGCCGCTGGCGACCAGCGTGCCGCCCTCGCGCCCCGCGCCGGGGCCGATGTCCACGAGCCAGTCGGCCGCCATCATCATGTGCGGGTCGTGCTCGACGACGATGACGGTGTTGCCCTGGTCGCGCATGCCGAGCAGCGCGCCGGAAAGGCGCTCGATGTCGCGCGGGTGCAGGCCGACGGTCGGCTCGTCCAGCACGTAGCAGACGCCGACGAGCTGCGAGCCCAGGCTGGCGGACAGGCGCACGCGGCGCGCCTCGCCGCCGGAGAGCGTCGCGGTGCGGCGGTCCAGCGTCAGGTAGCCGAGGCCGACCTGCTCGAGCAGCGCGAGGCGCGACACGAGCTCGTCGATCACGGCGCCGACGGCCTCGCGCTTCGCCTTGGAGATCTTCAGGCCGCGCGCCCACGCGAGCGCCTCGGTGACCGACATGCCCAGCATCTGCGGCAGGCGCTTGCGGCCGAGCGTCACGGCGCGCCACGCGGGCTGCAGGCGCTCGCCGTCGCACGCGCGGCAGGTCTTGCGGGACATGACCTCTTCCAGGATGGCGCGCCACTCGGGGTCCTCGGACTTGGCGTGCCACGCGTCGACGTGGCCGCACAGGCCGGGCCAGTCCGACGAGAACGACGACTCCATCTCGAGGTTGGCGGAGCTGCGCTCCTGCGTGACCGAGTAGCTGTCGCGCGCGCCGACGCCGTAGGCCAGCAGCTCGCGCTGCTTGTCGGTCAGCTGCGCGTACGGCTTCTCGAGGTCCACGCGGTGCGACTTCGCGACGGCGCGCAGGAGCAGCTCGTAGAAGCCCTTGCCCTTCACCAGGTAGCGCCCGAGCTTGCCGGGGATCGCGCCGTCGGTCAGCGGTTCGTCCGGCTCGGTGATCAAGAGCGACTCCTCGCACTGCAGCAGCTCGCCGAGGCCGTCGCAGACCTCGCAGGCGCCGACGTGCGTGTTGAACGAGAAGTGGCGCGGCTCGGGTTCCTGCGGCAGGTGGAAGCCGCACTGCGGGCAGACGCCGCGCGTCGCGTACTCGCGCTCCTCGCCGCCCTTCGCGCGGACGCGGATGCGCCCCCCGGTGACGGCCTCGGCCTGCTCGACGGCTTCGGCGACGCGCGCCTTCGTGTCCGCGCCGAAGCGCAGGCGGTCGACGACCAGGTCGACGCGTTGGCCGTGCTCGACGTCGGGCAGCTCCTCGTCCAGGCGGAACTCGTCGCCGTCCAGCATCGCGCGCACGAATCCGGCGCCGCGCCACGCTTCGACGCGCGCTTGCAGGTCGGCGTTCGGATCCAGCGGGCGCTCCAGGCCGGGGCCGTAGATCGGCGCGAGGATCCACCCGAGCGCGCCGTCGAAGTCCTTGACGACGCGGCGCGCGACCGAGCCCGGGTCGCCGTGCGTCAGCGCCTCGCCGTGCTCGGGGCAGTGCGGCGTGCCGGCGCGCGCCCACAGCACGCGCAGCAGGTCGTGGATCTCCGTCGTCGTCGCGACGGTCGATCGCGGTCCGCCGCGCGCGGTGCGCGCCTCGACGGCGACCGACGGGCCCAGGCCCTCGATGCGCTCGACCGGCGGCTTGTCCTTGGTGCCCAGGAACTGGCGGGCGTAGGTCGACAGCGACTCGACGAAGCGCCGGCGCCCTTCGGTGTGGATCGTGTCCAGCGCGAGCGAACTCTTGCCCGAACCGGACGGCCCGGTGACGACGGTCAGCTGGTCGCGCGGGATGTCGACCGACAGGCCGCGCAGGTTGTGCGTGCGCGCCTCGACGACGCGGATCACGTCGGAGGGGTGGCCCTCGGCGATCTCCGCCATGCGCACGCCGTCGCCCGCCGCGCGCGCGCCGCCGCGCTCGCGCAACGCGCGACCGGTGTGCGACGCGTCGACCGCCATGACGTCCTCGGGCGTGCCCTGCGCGATCAGCTCGCCGCCGGCCGCGCCGCCCTCGGGGCCCAGGTCGATGACGTGGTCCGCCGCGGCGATCAGGTCCAGGTCGTGCTCGATCACGACGACCGTGTGGCCGTTGTCCACCAGGCGCTGCAGCGCGTGGACCAGGCGCTCGACGTCGGCCATGTGCAGGCCGGTCGTGGGCTCGTCCAGCAGGTACAGCGTGTGCTTCTTCGTGCGCTTCGACAGCTCCTTGGCGAGCTTGATGCGCTGCGCCTCGCCGCCCGAGAGCGTCGTCGACGGCTGGCCGAGCGTCAGGTAGCCGAGGCCGATCTCGACTAAGAGCTCGAGCTGCCGCGCGATCTTCGGGTGGTCGCGGAACAGCTCCAGGCCGTCCTCGATCGTCATGCCGAGCACGTCGGCGATCGAGTGGCCGCGGTAGCGCACCTCCAGCGTCTCCTCCTGGAAGCGGTGACCGCCGCACTCCTCGCACGGCACGGTGACCGGCGCCAGGAACTGCAGCTCGATCGACAGCGCGCCCGCGCCCTGGCAGGCCTCGCAGCGACCGCCGGCGACGTTGAACGAGAAGCGCCCCTTCTCGTAGCCGCGCATGCGCGACTCGGGCAGCCCCGCGAACAGGTCGCGGACGTGCGTGAACACGCCGGTGTAGGTCGCCGGGTTCGAGCGCGGCGTGCGGCCGATCGGCGCGGCGTCGATCGCGACCTGCTCGTCGATCAGGTCCAGGCCGTCGATGCCCTCGTGCTCGGCCGGCTGCGGCGCCTCGCGCCCCAGGTGTCGCTCGACGGCGCGGCGCAGCACGCGTTCGACCATCGTCGACTTGCCGGAACCGCTGACGCCGGTGACGGCGGTCAGCGTGCCGAGCGGGATCGACACGTCGAAGCCCTTCAGGTTGAACGCCGCCAGCCCGCGCAGCGTCAGCGCGTCGCCGTTGCCCGCGCGGCGCTCGTCCGGCGCGGGCATCGCGATCTCGCCGCGCAGCATGCGGCCGGTCGGCGTGTCGAGCTTCGCGATCTCGGCCGGCGACCCGGCGCCGGTGATCGCGCCGCCGTGCGAACCGGCGCCGGGGCCGACGTCGATCAGGAAGTCGGCCGCGCGCAGCGTCGCCTCGTCGTGCTCGACGACGACGACGGTGTTGCCCAGGTCGCGCAGGCGGCGCAGCGCGCCGAGCAGGCGGCCCTGGTCGCGCCAGTGCAGGCCGATCGACGGTTCGTCGAGGACGTACAGCACGCCCTGCAGGCCCGCGCCCAGCTGCGCCGCCAGGCGGATGCGCTGCGCCTCGCCGCCGGACAGCGTGTCGGCCGGGCGGTCCAGCGTGAGGTAGCCGAGGCCCAGCGAGATCAGGAACTCGACGCGGCGGCGGATCTCCGACAGGAGGTCGCGCGCGATGCGCGCCTCGCGGTCGGTCAGCTCCAGGAGCCCCATCGAATCCGGCAGGTCGCGGATCGCGCAGTGCGTGAAGTCGACCAGCGGCCGCCCGCCGAGCAGCACGGCGTTCGCGGCGGGCCGCAGGCGCGTACCGTCGCACGCCTCGCACACGACCTCCGTCAGGAAGCGCCGCGCCATCTTCTTGTGCGCGCCGCGGTCCTGCGCCTTCAGCAGCGCGGGGATCACGCCCTTGTAGCGCCGCATCCAGCGCGCGGATCCCTTGTAGCGCGCGCCGTTCCACGACGCCTCGTCCTCGAAGCGGTCCTCGCCGGCGCCGCGCAGGAGGATGTCCTTCGCGTGGTCCGACAGGTCCTTCCACGGCGTGTCGAGGTCGAAGCCGTGCTTCTCCCCCACGCGCTCCAGGAACGCCCAGTCGACGCGCGGGAACAGCAGCGCGCCGCCGCTGGCCCGCGTCACCGCCAGCGCGCCGTCGCGGATCGTCTTCGCGCCGTCCTGCACGATCGACGAGGCCGCGGGCCGGCGCACGAACCCGAGGCCCTCGCAGGCCTCGCACGCGCCGTGCGGCGAGTTGAACGAGAACAGGCGCGGCTCCAAGAGCGGCACCTCGCCGCCGCAACCGGGGCACGAGCGCTGCGTGGAGTACGGGTGGTCGCCGTCGTCCGCCATCACGAGGACGTCGCCGTCGCCCAGCTCCAGCGCGGACTCGATCGCCTCGCGCAGGCGGCTCGGGTCCTCGCGGTTCGGCTTCAGCCGGTCGACGACCGCCTCGATGTCGTGGCGCGCGTAGCGCTGCAGCTCGCCGACGTCCTCGATGCGTTGCACCTCGCCGTCGACGCGCGCGCGGATGAAGCCCTTGCGCTGCAGGTCCTCCAGCACGGACTTGTGGTAGCCCTTGCGCCCGCGCACGACCGGGGCCAGCACGTGCAGCTTCTCGCCGTCGTGCGCGCGCAACACCTGTTGCACGATGGCCTCCGGCGTCTGCGACTGGACCGGCTTCTTGCACTTCGGGCAGTGCGCCACGCCGGCCCGCGCGTAGAGCACGCGCAGGTGGTCGACGATCTCGGTCAGCGTGCCGACCGTCGAACGCGACCCGCGCCCGATCGACTTCTGGTCGACGGCGATCGCCGGGGACAGGCCGTCGATGCCCTCGACGTCCGGCTTCTCCATGCGGCCCAGGAACTGGCGCGCGTAGGCGGAGAGGGTCTCCAGGAAGCGCCGCTGCCCCTCCCGGTAGAGGGTGTCGAAGGCGAGCGAGCTCTTGCCCGATCCGGAGACGCCCGTGACCCCGACGAGCCGCTGACGCGGGATCTCGAGGTCCACGCCGCGCAGGTTGTTCTGGCGCGCGCGGCGGATCTGGATGCTGCCGGAGGACATGCTGGGGGTGGTCCCGGGGGGGTGCTCGAGGGGGTTCTCGAGGCCTCCGGACAGGAGGCAAGACCGACCATGCTACCAGCCGCGGAACGGGCCGGAAAGACCGCGCGGGCGCGGCGTTCTCGGGGTCGGGAGGGCGGTTCCCGGGACCGATCGGTCGGCGGCGGGCGTCGAGGGCGCCCCCGGCGGCGCGGGGGCCGCGGGCGACGTCGCCCGGGCGGCTCAGCGGCCGTCCGCGGGGTCCCCCAGGACCTCGGGGTGGCGCTCGCGCGCGGTGGCCTCGCGCTCGGCCCGCGCGAACCACCAGGCGCCGTCCTCGAAGCGCCAGGTCTCCACCATCGCGATCGACTGGGTGAGGTCCTGCCCGGCGGCCTCGAGCTCGGGGTGGGTCGGCGTCCAGTCGACGACGACGCGGACCAGCGCCGTCTCGTCGTCGACGCGCCCGACGGCGCGCGGACCGTCGGTCACGAGGTAGTAGTGGTGGTCGGCAGCCGTCAGGTACTCGCCGATCGACTGCGCCGCGCGGACCCGCGCTTCCAGGTAGTCGTAGGACGCGATCCAGTCCGCGGCCTCGATCAGCGACCAGCGCATCCGCGCGCGTTCGGTCAAGGCCTCCAGCGAGTCGGGCGCGGGCAGCACGCCGCCGCGCTCGGGTTCCGGCTCCCGGTCGTGGTCGACCGTCGCCGCAGCGTCGTCCGACGCCTCCTCCGCGACGTCTGCCGCGGGCGCGTCCGGCGTCGGCGCCGCGTCCTCGGACGGGCGGTTCGAGGAGCAGGCGACGAGGGCGAGCAGCGACGCGGCGGTCGCGAGACGGGCGAGCATCATCGGGCGGGTCCGGGGAGGAGCAGCGGAGCGGTCAACAGACGACCCGTTCGCGGATCGCCTCGTGCAGGGCCGGGCCGGACGCGACGATCGAGCCGCCGCGCAGCCAGTCGTCGTCGCCGTGCGCGTCGGTGACGACGCCGCCCGCCTCGCGGACGAGCAGCGCGCCGCCGGCGACGTCGTGCGGCGACAGGTGCAGCTCCCAGAAGCCGTCGAGCCGGCCGGCCGCGACGTACGCCAGGTCGACCGCGGCCGACCCCATGCGACGCATGCCGCGCACGTCGTAGAAGAAGCGGCCGAAGTTCTCGAGGTTCGAGTGCTCGAGCTCGTTGCGCCGATACGGGAAGCCGGTGGCGAGCACCGCTTGTCCCAGGCTGCCCGCGCAGCTGACCTGGATCGGCGCGCCGTCCAGGAAGGCGCCGCTGCCCAGCGTGGCGGTGAAGGTCTCGCCGATGCGCGGCAGGTGCACCACGGCGAGCTGCGGCACGCCGCCCAGGTACAGGCCCATCGACACCGCGAAGATCGGCAAGCCGTGCACGAAGTTCGTCGTGCCGTCGAGCGGGTCGAGGAACCAGCGCGGCGTGCGCGGATCGACGCGGTCCTTGACCTCTTCCTCGGCCTCGATGTGGTGCTTCGGCCGCGCGGCGCGCAGGCGCTCGACGATCAGCCGTTCCGACGCGACGTCCGCCTCGGACACCAGGTCGCGCGCCGACGACTTCGTGCGCACGTCGCGCAGGCGGCCGAAGTGGTCCAGCAGCACCTCGCCGGCGTCGCGCGCCGCGGCGGTGGCGACCTCGAGCAGCGCGTCGAGCTCACCGCGCGCCATCGCGTCCAGGGACGGGTCCATCACTCGCCGGGTCCCTCCCAGCCGACCAGGACCTCGCAGACGCCGTCCTGCATCGGCTTGAAGACGGAGGTGTTCAGGCCGCCGGCCTGCGCGGGGTAGTCGATCAGGATCGCGAAGACGAGCAGGCGGCCGGAGGTGGTCTGCGCGAGGCCGGACAGCGAACTGGTGCCGCGGATCCAGCCGGTCTTCGCGCGGACGCGGTTCTCCGCGGGGCCGCCGCGCATGCGCTCGGCCAGCGTGCCGGTGCGCCCGGCGATCGCGAGCGAGTCCACGTACGCCTGCGCGATCGCGGGCTCGAGCGACAGCACGGCGTCGAGCAGCGCGGCCAGCTGGCGCGCGGTCAGGCGGTTGTCGCGCGACAGCCCGGACCCGTCGACCTGGCGCAGGCCGTCGGTATCGACGCCGAGCCGATCCAGCGCCGCGCGCACCGCGCGGGCGCCGCCCTCGCGCGTGCCTCCCCCGCCCAGCTCGTGGCCGAGCGCGAAGAACACGTGGTCGGCGAGCGCGTTGTCGGAGTCGGTGTTGATCGGCGTGATCAGCGGCAGGAGCGGCGAGCGCAGCGTCGCGAGCGTCTCGCCGCCGGGCGCGCCGCGCTCGCGGCGCACCGCCCCGTCGACCGCGACGCCGCCGGACTCGAGCGCCGCCTCCAGCGCCGCGCCGAACATCCCGACCGGGTCGGGGTGGCGGAAGCGGTAGACGCGCTCGCCGATCCCCTCGGGGATCGAACCGGCCACGGTGATCGCCGCGGTCGTCGCGCCGATGCGGACGTCCAGGCGGCTCTTCGGTCCGCCCGTGCGCACCTCGCCGCGCAGCGGCAGCCCGGCGTTCCGCGGCCGCACGCGCCGCGTCGCGCGCGAGCCGGCCGCGCGCGGCGTGACGGTGGCCGTCAGGCAGCCGCCGTTCGCCGAGAAGCCGGCCGCCAGCGCGCAGTAGTCCTCCCAGTGCTGCGACGCGTCGGGCCACGCGGGGCCCGGGCCGGGATCCAGGAAGTCGCCCTCGTCCAGCACCAGGTCGCCCGTGACGCGCCGCAAGCCGCGCGCGCGCAGCTCGGCGACGACCGGCGCCAGGAGGTGGTCGACGTCGCCGTTGCGCGCGCCGTCGTACAGCGGATCGCCGCCCGCGCGCACGACCAGGTCGCCCTCGAGCACGCCGTCCGCGCGCAGCGCGCCCTGCGCTTCGAAGTCGGTCGTGAACTCCCAGTCGCCGCCCAGGCCGACCAGCGCCGCGGCGGTCGTCGCCAGCTTCAGGTTGGACGCGGGACGCACCGAACGGTCGGAACCGATCGAGACCAGCGCGCCGTCGGTGCCGAGCTCGCGCACGTGCACGGAGACGAAGGTGTTGTTGCGCGTCGCGACGCGCTTCGTCGCGCGCTCGGCGTCGGCCAGCGCGTGGTCGATGCGGTTCCGCACGAGCGCGGTCAGGCGCGCGTCGACGTCCCGCGCGGGGCGCGCCGCCGCCTCGACGACCTGCTGACGCGCGGGCGCCTTCGACGGCGCGGGCGCGGCGTTCGAGGAGAGCGTCGCCCGCGCGTCGCCCGGCGTATCGCCGGCGCCCTCGGTGCCGCCGGAGGCCTCCGTCGCGCCGGATCCGCCCAGGAAGTGGCCGACCGACAGCAGGATCACCGCCAGCGCGGCGACCACGCCCGGCCTCACCTGCGCGGCGCGGGCGGTCTCTCGTCGTCGCTTGCCAGTATCCATGTCGTCTCGAACGCGAGTCGCGCGGTGTTGCGGACCTTCACCGGGTCGACGAGCTCGGGCACGTCGCGCCAGGTGTGGTAGTCCTCGTTGCGGCTGATCGGCAGGCCCTCGAAGAAGAACAGCACGGGGATGCCGACCTGGTGGAAGTTGTACTGGTCGGAGCGCGCGAACAGCTCCTCGCCCTTGCGCAGCACCAGGCTCTTGATGCCGGTCTTCGACGCCCGACGCGCGCGCTCCAGCACGTCCTCGAGCGCGGGGTTCTGCTTGATGCCGAGCACCGCGACCTCCTTCGCGTCGCCGCGGCCGACCATGTCCAGGTTGACCATCGCGACGATCGACTCGCGCGGCACCGGCGGGTCGTCGGCGATCGCCTTCGAGCCGTGCAGGCCGTCCTCCTCGGAGCCGAAGAAGCAGACGATCACGCCGCGGCGCGGCGGGTCCTGCGCGAGGGCCTTCGCGACCTGCAGCAGGGCCGCGCAGCCGGACGCGTTGTCGTCCGCGCCCGCGCCGACGACGCCGCCGGGGTTCACGCCGATGTGGTCGTAGTGCGCGCCCAGCAGCACGTACTCCCCCGCCAGCGCGGGGTCGCTGCCCGGCAGCACGCCGACGATGTTGTCGCAGCGCACCGTGTCCATGCGCGACTTCGACCGCAGGCGCACGCGCGCGCCCTCGCGGGCGTCGGACGGCTTCAGCCGCGCGGGCTTGCCGGACTGGTCGACGCGCGCGGCGAGCTTCTCGACGTCCACGCCGAACAGCTCGGTCGCGACGTCGGTGGTGATCTCGAGCACCGGCGGGCGGCGGCGCGCGACCGGCGCGCGGCGCTCGTCGGTCTGCACGGGTTCGGTGCGGCCCACGAAGGACGCGTGCGTGTGGCGGAAGTCGAGCGCGTCGACCACGTCCTCGTCCGCGCCGTGCGGGCGGCGCCGCACGACGAGCACGCCGGACGGCCCGTCGCCGAAGTTCGCGAGCTCGCCGAGCTTGGCCCACACGTTCGACTCCGGCACGAAGTCCTCGAGGCCGCCGAACTTGCGCTTGTGGCGCGGCTCGCCCTCCAGCAGCACGACGACGCGGTCCTCGACCTCGACGCCGCGGAAGTCGTCGTAGCGCGCGGCGCCATCCTTGATGCCGAAGCCGGCGAACGACAGCTCGCCCTCCGCGCCGCCGTCGCAGTCGAGCAGCGGGACGAAGTCGGCGCCGTAGGTGAACGCGCGCGGTTCCTCGCCCGGCACCTCGAGTATCAGCGAGCACTCCGCCGGAACGGGCGCCCACAGGTTGCGCGCGTACGGCCGGTGGTAGAGGCGCGTCGGGTCGCCGGAGTCCTCCGACGCCGCGTCGTCCCCGCCCCCGCCGCCGGGCGTCACCGGCGCGCCGCCGGCGTCCTCGCCGTGCCCCGAGGGCCCCGCGCCGCCGCCGTGGCGTCGCAGGTGTTCCTCCGCGTCGGGCGCCGGCTGGAAGCCGTACTCGGCGAGGCGCGTCGCCAGCATGCGGCCGGCGCGGCGGAAGCCCTCGCTGGGCGCGTCGCGGCCTTCCATGTGCGGCGCGGCGAGCGCGGCGACGTCGTCCTCGATCTCGTCCTCGTCGATGACGCGCACCGCGTCCGCGCGCGCGACCGACGCCGCCGCCGGCGAGTAGGCGGCGAGGGCGCAGGACAGCGCGACGCTGAACGCGAAGCAGGGCGCGACGAGCGCGCGGCGCGGACGGAGGACGGTGCGGGTCACGGGCGGTGCAGGCTGCCGTCGCGCGCGGTCTCGATCGGGCCGTCGAAGACCTCGGCGGCCGCGGCGCGCGCGTCGGCGGGCTCCAGCATCGGATAGAAGTGGGTCAGGAGCAACCGCGCGGCGCCGGCTTCGCGCGCCAGGTCCCCCGCCGTGCGCGGGGTGAGGTGCGCGGCGCTGCCGGCGTCGTCGGGGAACGAGCACTCGGCCACGAACAGCCGCGCGCCCGCCGCCAGGCGCGCCACGCGCGGGTCCGGGCCGGTGTCACCGGTGTAGGCGACGAGCGGCGCGCCCGCGACGTCGACCGCGACCGACACCGCGTCCTTCGTGTGGCCGTTCGGCGTCCAGCGCAGGCGCACGCCGGCGTCCTCCGGGCCGAGCGCGATCCCCGCGTCGCCGCGCCCGCCTCCGCGCTCGGCTCCGTGATCGACTCCGTGCACCAGGTGCCGCACGGTCGTGTCGGCGAAGGTCGCGTGCTTGCCGAAGGCCGCGCGCAAGCCGTCGAGCACGCCGTCGATCGCGGGCGGCGCGAGGA